>JANJTH010000950.1 GCA_024711205.1 Planctomycetota bacterium
CGGTCGCCCGCGCCGCGCGTCCTGCTCGCGCTGCGCTCGGCGCCGGCGCGCGTCCTCCGCGAGCGCCTCGCGCTCCTCGCGGCGGAGCTCCTCGAGCCGGGCCTCCTCGGCGCTGAGCGAGCCCTCGCGGACGCGCTTCGGGCGCTTGCCGCCGAAGAAGGCCGACTTCGGCTTGTCGAAGGCGAGCTCCGTCCCCCAGTGCTCGGGCAGGACCATGACGCCCGGCCAGTCCTCGAGCCGGTCGACGATCCCGTCCTTCACGACCTGGACCCAGGTGTACACGAGCTGCTGCTCGAGGGCGGCGCGGTCGTGGATCTCGACGTTCCCGTAGCTGCCCTGCTGAAAGAGCGCCCCGCCGCGCCCGAAGCGGGCGTTGATCGCGCGCGCGGTCATTCCGAAGAGCTGCTGGTGGAAGCGGGGCAGCGAGGAGTGCTCGCCCGCGCCGGCCGCGTCGGTGCAGTTCTCGTGGACGTGCGTCGTGTGCTGCATGAACGCATGGAGCCGCACGTCGGGGTTCTGCTCGGCCGCGCGGCCGAGCGCGTAGCCCAGGATCTGCACGACCTCCTCGTGCGGGTTGAGGTAGGGGCGCCGCTCGACCGTCCGCCGCGTGACGGCGTGCGTCCTCTTCGACTCCAACCGGCGTGGCAGCGCCATGGCGGCCACCCGGGGCACCCGCCGTGCCGCGCTCGGCAGTGGACGCCGCATGGCCTTACGCCGTGGAGGCGCGGCAGGCGCACGGCGCTGGCACGAACGCGAGAAGTCCTTGCTCGTCCGGGACACGGCGGGCGGGCGCGGCTCGCCCCGGGCCGGCCCCCCCGCGGCTTCGTGCGGCCTCGCGCCAGCGGTCAGCCGCTGGACCGCCTACCGGGGCGGCTCGGGCCCGAGCGGGACCTCCAGGTTGCACCAGCCCGGCAACGCGATCGGGAGGTAGCGGGCGTCGCCCAGGATCAAGGCGTCGTCGCGCTCGAGATGTCGCCCGGCGAACGGCAACCGCGCGAACGCCCGCCACGCCGCGTGCTCGGGGGTGTCCTGGACCGCGGCGAGCGCCGGGTCGTCGAGGCCCCGGAGGAGCGGGACGCCCGCCCAGCCGACCCGCCCGGCGAGCAGGTCGACGTCGACCCGGCGGACGGCGGTCGGGGTCGCCACCTGGACCTCGAACCGCCAGGGGACCGCCGGGCCCGGCTGGGCCACGACGGCGTCGATCGGCCCGAACCCGTCGCTCGCCGCGTGGGCGACCGCGGCACCGGCAGCCGCGCGGTCGAGGGCCGCGAGGGCGCCCACGTAGAGGGCGAGCGCCGCGAGCGCCGCCCGCGGCGCCCAGCGCCGGTCGCCGGCGCCGCGCTGGCGGAGCCACAGGCCGGCGCCGAAGAGGAGGCCCCAGGGGAGCGCCACGAGGTCGGGCACGCGCGAGGACGCGATCGCCCCGCCCACGCCGAGCCACCACAGCGCCGCCCAGCCGACGCTCGCGAGGTGATGCGCGAGCGTCGCCAGGTCGCGGACCACCTCGGGCGGACGCCCGGCCGCCGCGACGAGCGCCTGCGTGGCCGCCTCCGTGGCCCGCTCGGCGTCGCCGCGGTCCGCGAGCACCTCGGCGTGCGCGAGCGCCGCCTCGACCTCGGGCTCGTCCTCGGGCCGGCCCCCGCCCGGGCGCGGCCGCGCCGGGCCGCCCAGGAGCGCCCCCAGGCCCAGGACGAGCCACATCCACGGGTCGACGATGAACGCCGCGTCGCCGTAGTACCAGGTCGCGTCGAACGGGAGGAACGGCCGCACCCCGTAGGTGTTGAACCCGTCGAGCGCGAGGTGCCCGAGCAGGCCCAGCGCGGCCGCGGCGACGAGCGCCCAGGGGCGCGGGCGCGGGCCCGCGCGTCCGGAGCGGCGCCCGAGCCAGGCCATCGCGAACCCCAGCGCGAGCGCCTGCGCGGCGATCCCCACGAGCGCGTGCGTGATCCCGCGGTGGTGGCACAGGTAGCCCGGCTGCCCGGCCCAGAGCGTGACGACGACGTCGAGGTCGGGGAGGTTGCTCGCGACGACGAGCGTCGGCGTGGCCCACGGCCCCAGCCGCTGCCCGCCCGCGCGCGCGAGGCACAGCCCGAACAGCGTGTGCGTGACGTTGTCCACCGGGCGCCGCGGCCCGCGTCAGGCCAGCGCGGCCAGCGCGTCGTGCGCCTCGCGCGCCAGGTCCTCCACGATCTCGCCGATCGGCCGCACGGCGTGGATCTCCGCCACGCCCTGCCCGGCGCTCCAGATGTCCTTCCAGCGCTTCGCGCCCTCGGGCGAGCGGTCCGGCTGGAAGTCCGCGGGGACCGTGTCGGCGAGGAAGTTCGCGTGGATCCCCGAGACCCGGTCGGTGTAGACGATGTCCTCGGGCGTGGCCGCGACGACCTTCTGCTTGTAGGCGTCGACGGCCCCACACTCGGTCGACGCGATGAACCGCGTGCCGATGTAGCAGAGCTCGGCGCCGAGGGCCAAGCTCGCCACGACCTGGCGGCCGTGGGCGATGCACCCGGCCGCCAGGATCGGGACCTGCAGCTCGGCCGCGAGCCAGGGGATCAGCGCGAAGGGCGAGGTCCGCCCCGCGTGGCCGCCGGCGCCGGCCGCGACGGCGATGATCCCGTCGACGCCCGCGGCGACGGCCTTGCGCCCGTGGGCGAGCCCGATCACGTCATGGAACACGGTCACGCCGCGCGCGTGGGCCCGGCGCACGAGCTCGGTCGGGTTCCCGTAGCTCGTGAGCAGCACGGGGACCTCGTGGTCGAGGCAGGCCTGGAGGTCGGCCTCGATCCGCTCGGGCGGGGTCAGCCCGATCGTGAGGTTGATCCCGAACGGGCGGTCCGTGCGCGCCCGGATCCAGGCCAGGTCGGCCCGGAATTGCTCGGGCGTGCGCGCGTTCAACGACGGCATGGAGCCCAGGATCCCCGCCTCGGCGCAGGCGACGATCATCTCCTTGTTCGAGATCAGGAACATGGGGGCGCAGACGAACGGCAGGCGGAGCCCGAGCCGGGCCGCGAGCGGGGTCAGGAGCTTCATGGCCACGACCCTACCCGAGCCGCGGTCCGGGCGGCGCCCCGGTCAGCGCGGCGGGGCGGGGGCCTCGAGGAGCGGGGCCGCGGCCAGGGGGTCGGCGCGGAGCCGCGCCGCGAGCGCGCGCCGGGCGGGGTCGGGCGC
>JANJTH010000959.1 GCA_024711205.1 Planctomycetota bacterium
GGCCCGACGTCCGCCGCCGATCCCTCGCGCGACGGCGCCGCCGCGACCGGGACGACGCGCAGCGCGAAGCGCTCGGCGATCCGCACCGCGTCCGTGGGCAGGAGCACCGTGAGCTCGGTGACCGGCCGGTCGTTGACGAACGTCCCGTTCGCCGTCTCGAACGGCTTGATCGCGAAGGTGCGCCCGGTGCGGAGCAGCTCCGCGTGGCGGCGCGAGACGGTCTTGTCGTTCAGGTGCAGGTCGTTGCGCGGCTCGCGGCCGATCGTGACGCACGCCTGGTCGAACACGAGCTCGGTCGCGGCCCCCTCGTCGCCGTCGACGACGAGGACGACCCGGAACGGGAGCCCGCTCGGCAAGTTCGTCACGCCGCTCCCCTCGTCGGCGAGCGCGGGGGCGGCCCCCGTGTCGCCGCGGGTCGGGGGCGGGGTGGGCTCCTGCGCCGGACCCTTGCCCTCGAGCGCCGCGGCCGCGCCGGCGGGCCCGAGCGGGGCGCGGCCCGAGAGCACGCGCTCGATGTCGTGGGCCGCGGCGCGGGCGGTCCGGTAGCGGCGCTCGCGGTCGCGCTCGCACAGCCCCGCGATCAGGTCGGCGACGCCCGCCGAGACGTCGGGCGCCGCGCGCCGCGGGTCGGGGACGTCCTCGGAGATGTGCGCCGTGACGATCCCGAGGAAGTCGTCCCCCGGGAAGGGGAGCGCGCCGGTCACGCAGCGGTAGAGCACGATCCCGAGCGCGTAGAGGTCGGCGCGCACGTCGAGGCGCTCGAGCGCCGTCGCGACCTCCGGCGCCACGTAGTGGGGGGTCGTGATCACCGCCCCGGCCGTGATCGAGCCGGTCTCGTCGAAGCGCTTGGCGAGGCCCAGGTCGATCAGCTTGGGGGCGCCCTCGGCCGAGAAGAGCACGTTCGCCGGCTGCACGTCGCGGTGCACGATCCCGTGCCCCTCCGTGCAGCCGAGCGCGAGCGCGAGCGCCCGGCACACCTCGAGCGCCTCGTGCTCCGGGAGCCGCCCCTCGCGCCGCAGGCGGTCCTCGAGCGACGGCCCCTCGACGAGCTCGAACGCGAGGTAGCGGAGGCCGGTCTGCGGGCACTGCCCGACGTCGATCACGGACGCGATGTTCGGGTGGCGCAGGGCGCTCGCCGCCCGGGCCTCGGCCAGGAAGCGCTTGAGCACGGCGGGGTCGCGCTCGAGCTCCGGGTCGAGGACCTTGAGCGCCACGACCCGGTTCAGGGCCTTCTGCCGGGCCCGCAGCACCCGCCCGGCCGCCCCCTGCCCGAGGACCTGCTCGCACGTGTACGGTCCGACGACGTCGCCCGGCTCGACCATGCCCCGAGTGAAGCGCGCCCGCTCGCCCCGCGCCAGCGGGGCCGCGCCAGCCTTGACCCGTCGGGCGGGCGGCCGAGAATGCCCGCCGGCGCCGACCCCCTCGGGCCGCCTGGAGCCGACCCATGACCACGCAGACGTCGGACCGTCCGGCGGCGAGCAGCCTCCTGACCGACACCGAGGAGGCGTTCCGCGCCGCCGTGCGCGAGTTCGCCGAGCAGACGCTCCGGCCGCGGGCGGCCGCCATGGACGCGAAGGCGGCCATGGACCGGGACGTGATCGACGCCTGCTTCGAGATGGGCCTCATGGGCGTCGAGGTCCCCGAGGCCTACGGCGGGCAGGGCGGCTCGTTCTTCCAGGCCGTCCTCGCGGTCGAGGAGCTCGCCCGCGTCGACCCGGCCGTGGCGGTCATGGTCGACGTCCAGACGACCCTGTTCGAGAACATGATCCTGCGCTGGGCGACCGACGCGCAGAAGGCCTGGATCCTCCCGCGCGCGTGCAAGGACACGGTCGCCGCCTACTGCCTGTCCGAGGCCGGCTCGGGCAGCGACGCCTTCGCGCTCGCCTGCGAGGCGCGGGACGACGGCGACGCCTGGGTCCTCTCGGGGCACAAGCTCTGGATCACGAACGCCGCCGAGGCGGGGCTCTTCGCCGTGTTCGCGACGGTGGACAAGGGGCTCAAGCACAAGGGAATCACCTGCTTCCTCGTCGAGCGCGACCAGCCGGGGTTCACGGTCAGCAAGAAGGAGGACAAGCTGGGGATCCGGGCCTCGTCGACCTGCGAGATCCTGCTCGACGGCGTGCGCGTGACGAAGGACCGCGTCCTGGGCGAGGTCGGGCAGGGCTACAAGGTCGCGATCGAGACGCTCAACGAGGGGCGGATCGGGATCGGGGCGCAGATGCTCGGCCTCGCGGCCGGGGCGCTCGAGCACGCCATGCGCTACGTGCAGGAGCGGAAGCAGTTCGGCAAGCCGCTCGTCGACAACCAGGCCGTGCAGTTCCAGCTCGCCGAGATGGCCACGGACGTCCACGCCGCGCGGCTCCTCGTCTACGACGCCGCCCGGCGCCGCGACGCCGGGGCCTCGTTCGTGTCGGAGGCCGCCTACGCCAAGCTGTTCGCCTCGCGCGCGGCCGAGCGCTGCGCGTCCGAGGCCGTGAACCTGTTCGGCGGCTACGGGTTCACCCGCGACTACCCGGTCGAGAAGCTCTACCGCGACGCGAAGATCGGGCAGATCTACGAGGGCACGTCGAACATGCAGCTCCAGACGATCGCGAAGCGCGTGCTCGCGGGGGACGCGCCCTAGCGTCCCGGCCTGCGCGGCGACCTCCGCTACCCGGGCGGCGCCGCGCAGGCCGCCGCGGCGGGCGCGCGGGTGCGCTCGCCGCCGGCGGGTGAGGTGGCGGCCCAGTCGGTTCGGGCGGGCGCGGGGGCGGGGCACACCGGGCCGCCGGGGGGGGCGCGCG
>JANJTH010000019.1 GCA_024711205.1 Planctomycetota bacterium
CCGGGGTCCGGCGCGCGCGCCGGACCCCGGCCCCCGGTGCGCCCTCGCGGTCCGCCCGTCCGCGAGGCGCGGGCGACGTCCCCTGCCCGCCCGCGTGCGCGAGGGGCGCGGCGGGCCGCCGGGCCCCTACCGGCCGGGCTCGAGCAGCCGGCGGACCGCGGCCTCGACGGCCGCGACCGCGCGGTCGCGGTCGAGCCCGAGCGAGCGCTCCCAGGCGCCCACGACGCGCCCCGCCGCCTCGACGGCGACCGGGCGCGCGTAGGGGCCGCCCTCGAGGGCGACGCGGACCGGGGGCAGGATCGTGTTGGCCTGCCGGTCCTCGACCCGGACCCACAGCGCGCTCACCGCGAGCCCCGGCGGGTTGCCGACGGAGATCTCCGTGCGCACCTGGACCTGCACGCGGTAGCGGTCCCCCTGGCGGCGGACCTCCTCGCGCAGGCGGTCGAAGGCCCGGCTCGGCTGGAACCGCACGGCGCCGTCGAAGGCGTGCTGCACGCGGACCGCGTCGGCCTCGACGACGGCGAGCCACGGGTCGCGCTGCGGGTCGAGCCCCTGGCCGGGGTCGACCTGCGCCCCCGACATGCGGAGCACGAGGTCGCCCAGCTCCTGGTGCCCGCCCTCGTAGAGGTGCCGGGCGAGCTCGCGCGCGACGACCTCCTTCTCGGCCCGCAGGTCGTCGTCGTCCGGGGCGAGCGCGAGCGCCTGGTCGAACGCGGCGAGGGCCGCGAAGTAGGCGTCGCGCGCGGCCTGCGCGCCCGTGGCCTCGGCCCGGAGCGCCCGGCCCCGGTTCACGGCCTCGCGGGCGACCTCGACCTGCCGGCGCAGGCGCTCGGCCCGCTCGCGGCGCGCCGCGGCCGTCCGGGCGGCCTCGGCCGCGGCCGTGAGCGCGCGGTCCACCTCGAGCAGCCCCGTGCGCGCGGCCTCGCTCGCGCCGTCGAACCCGAGCGCCTGCACGAACGCGGTCCGGGCCTGGTCGAGCTCGCCCCGGGCCTGCGCCGCCTGGCCCGCCGCGACGAGCCGGCGGGCGTCCTCGGACCGGCGCGCGGCCAGGGCGTCGCTGACGGCCTTCGCGCCCTGCTCGACGAGCCCCGCCTCGACCTGGCGGAGGAGCGCCTGCGCCTCGTCGGCGTCGAGCGCGAAGGCGAGCGCCTTGATCAGCGCCTCGCGAGCCTCGAGCAGGTCGCCGCGGTCGATCGCCGCGCGCCCCGCCTCGGTCCAGCGCCGGGCCAGCGAGACGTCGCGCTGCCGGTCGCGCTGCGCCCGCTCGGCGGCCCGCGCCCGCTCGAGCCGCTCCGCCACGCGCACGAGCCCGTCGCGCGCGGTCGCCGGCGCGCCCTCGAAGGCCATGGCCTGCTCGTAGGCCCGCCGCGCGTCGTCGAGGTCGCCGCGCTCGAGCGCCGCGTCCCCGCGGTCGACGAGCGCCTGCGCCTGCGCGAGGGCCTGCGCGAGCCGCTCCGCCTCCGTCCGCGCGGCCTCCGCGGCGCGCCGCTCCTCCTCGAGCTGCTCGAGCAGCCGGTCGGCCATGGCCCGCCCGACCGAGGCCCGCACGCTCTCGGGGTCGACCGCGGCGGCCTGCGCGAACAGCTCGCGCGCGCGCGGCTGCCGGGCCGCGAGCGCCTCCTCGCCCTGGGCGACGAGCGCCGCCGCCCGCCGCTGCCGCTCGGCCACGGCCTCCGCCAGCGCCGCCTGCCGCTGCCGCTCGGCCCGCTCCGCGAGGGCGCCGGCGACCCCCCACAGGACGAGGACCGCCGCGAGGGCCGTCGCCGCCACGGGGTGCCGCCGGACGCCCCGGACCAGGCGCTCGGCCGCCCCGTAGCGGTAGACCGAGACGTTGCGCCCCTCGAGGTAGCCGAGCAGGTCGTCGTGGAGCGCGCGGGCGCTCGGGTAGCGCCGCTCCCAGGCCACGTCGAGCGCGCGCGCCGCGATCGCGTTGAGCTCGGGGTCCACCGTCAGGTAGCGCTGGAGCGGGACCTCGACCTCGTTGCCCTGCGTGAGCCCGAGCACGGCGAGCGCGGTCGGGCCGACGACCGGCGGGCGCCCCGTGAGCACCTCGCAGAGGATCGCGCCCAGGCTGAACACGTCGGCCCGCTCGTCGACGTCCTCGCCGCGGGCCTGCTCGGGCGCGAGGTAGCCGGGCGTGCCGAGCACGGCCCCGTCCTGCGTGATCCCGGCCGGCGCCTCGGGCGCCGCGTCGTGGACGAAGTCCGCGGCGAGCTCGCCGCGGACCCAGGCGTCCTCGTCGCTCGACTCGTTCAGGTCGCGCGCGAGCCCCCAGTCCATGACGAGGACCTCGCCGAACCGCCCGAGCATGACGTTCGCGGGCTTCAGGTCGCGGTGCACGACCCCGCGGCTGTGCGCGTAGGAGACGGCCTCGGCGACCTTCACGAGCGCGTGCAGGAGCTCGCGCGTCTCGGGGTCGCGCCGCGTCGCCTCGATCCCCGCCCGGCGGTCGAGCCGCTCGGCGAGCGACTCGCCGTCGACGTAGCGCATGAGCAGGTAGTGCTGCCCGCCCGGCGTGACGCCGGCCTCGTGCACGGGCGGGATCCCCGGGTGGTCGAGCCGCGCCGTGACCGTCGTCTCGCGCTGGAAGCGGCGCACGCGGTTCGGCGTGGCCGGCGTGCGCAGCAGCTTGAGCGCCGCCCGCCGCCCGAGCCGCGGGTCGACGACGAGGTGCACGATCCCCATGCCGCCCCGGCCCACGACGCGCCGGTGGATCAGCTCGAGCCCCGGGCGGAGCGCCAGGTCGGGCGGGGCCTCGTCCTCGGGGGCCGGCGCGGCGTCGGGCACCCCGTCGTCGGTCGCGCCGGCGGCCGGCCCGTAGACCGGGCGGTTCGAGGTCGAGGCGAAGGGGTCCTGGTCGGGGGCGAGCCGCCCCGACGGCGTGACGACCGGCGGGGGCACGGCCGGGGTGGCCGAGGCGGTCGGGGCCGCCGAGACGGTCGGCAGGTCGACGTCCGAGACGTCCCCGGGGTGCGAGTCGACGAGGAGGACCGGCACCCGCGAGGGCGCGGCGCGCGGGGAGGCCGCGGGGGCGAGCGCGCCGTCCTCGGGCTCCGGGCTGCTCGTCGAGCCGACCGAGGCGCCGCGGTCGCGCGCGTGGGCGCGCGCGCGGCGCAGGCGCCGCCGCAGCGCCGCCGGGGCCCCCGCGTCGAGCAGGCCGAGCCCGTCGGCCGCCCGCTCGAGCGCCGCGCGGAGCGTCGGGAGCGTCGGCGTCGGCGCGCCCTCCCCGAGGTCGAGGAGCGCGCGCAGGTCGGCGGGGAGGTCGGGCAGGGCCTCGGCGAGCGCGCCGTGGTCGCGCGGGCCCGAGGGCGAGCCCGTGGCCGCGAACACGAGCGTCGCGGCGAGCGCCCGCACGTCGCCGTCGAGCGTGGGGGGCCGCGACTCCGCCGAGCGGTCCGTCGCGGCGAACCGCCCCGGCCAGCCCAGGTCGACGATCACCGGCCCGCGCGCGGTCACGTGGACCCCGCCCGGGGAGAGGTTGCCGTGCCCGAGCCCGGCCTCGTGGAGGGCCGCGAGCCCGGCGGCGAGCCCGTGGCCGATCCAGACGAGCTCGGACACGTCGAGCGGCCCGCCGAAGCGCACGAGCTCGA
Source organism: Planctomycetota bacterium (assembly GCA_024711205.1). Taxonomy (GTDB): domain Bacteria; phylum Planctomycetota; class J058; order J058; family J058; genus JANJTH01. Next base: position 3,591 of record JANJTH010000019.1, read on the forward strand.
GCAGCGACAGCCCGCCCGGGTCGGCGAGGGCGTAGCGGACGAGCCCCCCCGCGGGGTCGGCGCCGTCGGCGCCCGCGGGCGCCACGTCCCGCGCGACGAGCCGCGCCACGCAGCGATGGTCGACGGCCGCGAGCCGCGCGAGCGCCTCCTCGATCGCGCGGCGCGCCTCCGGCGCCCGCCCTCGCGGCGAGAGCTCGCGCAGGAGGACCCGCGCCCCGTCGTCGGCCGCGCGCGCCCGGTGGAGGCCGCCCCCGTTGCCGCGCCCGAGCAGCCCCCGGACCACCCACCGCCCGGCGGTCGCCCCGACCGGGAGCGCCGCGAAGGGCTCGAGCTCCAGGTCGCGGGCGGGGGGCGCGGTCATGCTCGTGACGCTACCACCGGGACCCGGCCGGGGACCACGCCGCACGCGCCTGCGGCGCGAGCCCCGACGCCGGAGCGCCCCCGGGCGACGCCGCCGTCGTGCTTGGTCGGGCCCCGGTGGACGCCCGCGCGGCCCGTGCCTGGTCCGCTCCGCGCTCGGCCCGCGCCTGTCCCAGGTCCCCTCCGCGCTCGGCCCACGCCTGGCCGACCTCCCTCCGGCCGGTCGGCCTGCCGCGGGCCTCGCACGCCGCTCAGGGCGCGTCCGGGCGGGGGGGCCGGGCCCGACCGGGTCGGGCCTCGGGCGGCGGGCCCGCC
>JANJTH010000020.1 GCA_024711205.1 Planctomycetota bacterium
GACCCCGGCGATCTCGCGAGCGCCGAACCCTCCCTCCGCTCTCGCCGCTCTACCGACCCCGGGACCGCCGAAGCCGCCCTGCGCGGGCCCGCCGAACCCACCGCCAGCAGGCGCGAACGGGTCGCCGCCGGGACCGCCGAAGCCACCCTGCGCAGGCGCGAACGGATCGCCCCCGGGCCCACCGAAGCCGCCCTGCGCGGGCCCGCCGAACCCACCGCCAGCAGGCGCGAACGGGTCGCCGCCGGGACCGCCGAACCCACCCTGCGCAGGCGCGAACGGATCGCCCCCGGGCCCACCGAAGCCGCCCTGCGCAGGCCCGCCGAAGCCGCCCTGCGCGGGCGCGAACGGGTCTCCCCCGGGCCCACCGAAGCCGCCCTGCGCGGGCGCGAACGGGTCGCCGCCGGGCCCGCCGAAGCCCCCGCCCGCAGGCGCGAACGGGTCTCCCCCGGGCCCACCGAAGCCGCCCTGCGCGGGCGCGAACGGGTCGCCCCCGGGCCCACCGAAGCCGCCCTGCGCAGGCCCGCCGAAGCTGCCCTGCGCAGGCGCGAACGGATCGCCGCCGGGACCGCCGAAGCCCCCGCCCGCAGGCGCGAACGGATCGCCGGCCGGCCCGCCGAACCCGCCCTGCGCAGGCCCCCCGAAGCCCCCGCCCGCGGGCGCGAACGGATCGCCGCCGGGACCGCCGAAGCCGCCCTGCGCTGGCCCCCCGAAGCCACCCTGCGCAGGCGCGAACGGGTCGCCGCCGGGCCCGCCGAAGCCGCCCTGCGCAGGCGCGAAGGGATCGCCCGCAGGCCCGCCGAAGCCACCCGCGCCGCCGAAGGGATCGGGCCCACCTGCCGACCCGCCGAAGCCACCATCCGGCGCGAACGGGTCCCCGGCGCCGCCGGGCCCGAACGGATCGCCGCTCGGACCGCCGAAGCCTCCGCTGGCCGGCGCGAACGGATCGCCACCCGCGGGGGCGAACGGGTCGCCCCCGCCGAACCCGCCCTGGGCCGGCCCGCCGAAGCCACCCGCCGGCGCGAAGGGATCCTCGCCCGCCGCGCCGAACGGCGCCCCGCCTGCTCCCGGCGCACCCGCGCCGAGCGGGGCGCCCCTGGCCGACGCGGGCGCGCCGCGCCCGGCGCCCGCCGGCGCGAAGGGGTCGGCCGCCGGTGCGCCGAACGGGTCGCCCCCGACACCGAACGGGTCATCCGCGAACGCGCCCCCGAACGGGTCGCTGGCCGGGGGCGGGGCAGCGCGCCCGCCTGGCCCCCCGGCCCCCTGCGCGGCGCCTCCGCTCCGGACCGGCGTCGGCGGGACCCCGAACGGGTCGCCGAACGGATCCGACGCGCCCGTGCTCGGCGGCGGCGCCGGCATCTGCGCCGGCCGGGCCGGCGCCGGGCCGGCGCCAGCCAGGGGCGGCGGCGCCGCCTTCTTGCGCCGGAACGTCGCGCGGCGCGCCTCGAGCGAGGTGAAGTCCTCGCCGAGCAGGTCGTCTCCGGCCTCCACCGGAGAGATCGTCGGGACCTGGAGCAGCCCCGTCATGCTGCCCTGGCCCTCGCCCTTCGCCTGCTCGTCGAGCGGCAGCGCGTCGAGCTCCGCGAGGAGGTCGTCCATCGCAGGCGCGGCTGACGCGGCGGCCGCGCCCCCGGACGCCGCGGCCGACGCCGCAGGCGGCGACTTCGCGGGCGGCGGCGGGGGAGGCGCTGCCGCGGCCGCCCGCGGCGCCGGGGGCGGCGGCGGCGCGGGCGCGGCCTCCGCCTCCGCCGCGTCGGCGGCGAACGGGTCGAACTCCGCCGGCTCGGGCGCGACGGCCCTGGGCGCGGGCGGCGGGGCGGCCGCGGCCCCCATGGACGCGAGCGCCTGCTCGAGCGGCGCGAGTGCCGCGCCCGCGTCCTCGAACCGCGCGGCGGGGTCCGCCGCGGTCGCGCGCTCGACCAGGGCCCGCAGCGGCGCCGCCGGGTCGGCGAACGAGGCCGCGATCAGCTTGCCCAGCGCGAACACGTCGGCCCGCGCCGTCGGCTCGCCGCCGGCGCGCACCTCCGGCGCCAGGTAGTCGGCCGCGGCGCCCTGCGCCGCCGCGTCGCCCCCGAGCCGCCGCGCCACGGGGAGCAGCCCGAAGTCGGCGAGCGTGACCGCGCCCGCGCCGTCCACGAGGACGTTCGTGGGCTTGAGCCACCCGTGGAAGCGCCCCTGCGCGTGCGCCGCCGCGAGGATCCGCGTCACGGCGAGGAGGACCTCCTTGGCCGGGCCGGCGCGGAGCGGCCCGCCCGCGAGCATCGTCGCGAGCGTCCGCTCGACGTGCGGGCCCAGCACGAGGTAGCCGCGCGCCCCGTCGAACAGCACCCGCTCGAACCCGCGCACCGACGCGACGCGCTCGAGGTTCACGCGCGTCGCCCCGTAGCGCGTCCGGAGCAGCCAGCCGTAGTCCTCGCGGTCGAGGACCCGGACGACGACGCGCCGCTTCTTGCCCGCGACCGCCGCCTTGAAGCTCGGCCCCAGGAGCCCGCGACCCAGCTCGGCCTCGAGCGTGAGGTCGTCCACCCGCGCCCCGGCCGCGACGGCCGCGGCGTCCTTCGCAGTGATCACCGGCCCCTCCCCTGGACGCCGCGCCCCGACCGGGTCGGAGCGCGACACGAGGTCGAGGATAGCCGCGCGCCGTCCCCTGCGCCCGGGCCCCGCCCCGGTCGCTTCGACCCCGGGCGGGCCGCCCCCTCACGCGCGTGCACGCGGTGCTCGTGGGGCTCGCGCCGACCTCGAACGGGGCGCGCTCGCCCGTCAGCCGGGCGGGCCGCCCCGCCCTGGGCCTCTCGGAGCCCTTGAAGAAGTCGCCGGCTCGGCCCCGCTCGCCATCGACGTCGCCTGCTGCGTGGGTCGCAACTCACGGCCCCTCCAGGAGCGCTGGAGTTGCTCCCGCCTCGCAGGCGACGCCGCTGGCTTCGCGGCGACCTTCGCCGAGGCCTTCTCCGAGGTATCTCAGAGCGTCTCGCGCTTCGAGCAGTCCTCGAGGTAGGTCTGGACCTGCATCAGGTACTCCTCGCACTCGCGCTCGCCCGCGGCGTCCCCGCTCGCCTGCGCCTCGGCGTGCGCGCGCTCGAGGTGCCCCTGCGCCGCCTGGAAGTCCTTGCGCGCGGCGCGCAGCGCGTCCTGGTCGTGCATGGAGCCCTTGTAGCGGCGCACGCCCTGCTGGAACGCCTCGATCCCCTGCTCGAGCGCCCCGGGCGCCTTCGCCGACGCGCCGACCACCTCGCCAGGGGCCGCGGCGTTCGCGGCCGGCGCCCCGGTCGGGCCGGGCTTCGCCTGCCCGCCGCGCAGGGCCTGCAGGCGCTCCTCGAGCTTGCGCTCGAGGTCGGGGACCTGCTCCCAGAGCGCCTTCGTCTGCGCCGTGATCTTGCCCTGCAGCGCCCCCCAGTCGATCCCTTCGACCTGCGCGCGCGCCTCGTCGACCTGCTCGCGCGAGAACGTGACGAACCCGCCCCAGTCCGCGCTCGACCAGTCCCACGGCCCGCGCCCGACCTCGGCCGAGTAGAGCCCGGCCCACAGGCACACGACGGCCGCCCCGCCGCCCACGGCGAGCTTGAGCGCCGTGGCCCCGAACGCGCGCTTCGCCGGCTTCGGCGTCGGCTGGTTCGGGTCGCGCTTCGGCCGCGGCCGCGCGCCCGTCGCCTTCTTGCCCTCGCCCGCCTTCGGCTCGTCCGCCATGCCGACCCCTTCCGCGCCGGGCCCGCGCGTCGCCGCCGCGCCCGGGCCACGCCCCGAGCATAGCCGCCCCGTCCCCCCGTCGACGCGCGCGGCCGCCCCGGCCCCGTCGCCCCCGCGCGCGCCCCGCGCCGCCCTCGCGGCTATCGTCGCCCCCGGCGCCCCGGAGCCGCCGCCCGTGCCGACGCACGACCCCGCCGACCCGCCCGTCGTGATCGAGATCCGGCGCCGCGTGCGCCCCGACGCGCGCGCCGCGTTCGAGGCGGAGCTCAAGGCCCTGATCCAGGAGTCGCTCGACGCGGGCAACGAGAGCACGACCGTGTTCCGGCCCGACGAGCACGCCCGCGAGCCCGAGTACCGCGTCGTGATCCGCTTCTCGCGCCTCTCCGGCTGGCGGGCCTGGCAGGCGAGCGAGCGCATGCAGCGCCGCTACGCCGCGATCCGCGAGCACCTCGTCGCGGACCCCGTGATCAGCGAGGTCACCGGGCTCGAGGCCTGGTTCACGCTGCCCGGCGAGGCGACCGGCCCGCCGCCCCCGCGCCACAAGATGGCCCTCGTGACCTGGTTCGGCGTCTTCACCTGCGTGACCGCCGTCTCGCAGGCCCTCGCGCCCGTGACCGCGACCTGGAACGTCCACCTGCGCACGCTCGTCGTGACCGGCCTCGTCGTGCTCCTCCTGACCTACCTCGTCATGCCGCGCCTGACCCGCCTCCTCCGGCCCTGGCTGCACCCGAGCCCCTGAGCGCGGAGCGGACCCGAGGCAGGCGGGAGCCGGGGGCTCGTTCCGCCTCGGAGCCGGCTCGCCAGCGCGTTCGGGCGGCGGCGCTGAAGCGGAGCGCGCCGCGACGCTCCTGGGCCGACGAGTCGCGGGTTCGTGGCCAGCACGGCGCCTCTGCGCCATGCTGGACCCATGGTCGAATCTCGGCTGACCTGGCCCGCGCTCGCGACTCTCTCCCTGCTCGTCGCGCTGTCGTGGGCCACTTCGCGTGCGCAGGAGGCGCAGGCTGCGGCGCACCACGTCGGCCTCGAGCAGTGCGCTGGTAGCCGTCGACTCCTCGAGCTGGACGAAGCGCTGGCGCGCCCAGATGGCGCGGTCGCGCTCGCGTCGACCCTCCTGGCCCTGGCCCTGGGGCCGTGGGCCGTGGGCTGGCCGAGGCGTGTCGGGCCGGCCGCCGTCCTCGGCTTGACGGCCGCGGGAGCGTTGGTCCTCGGCGCCGAGCTCGTGTCGTGGATCCCGGACTTCGAGGCGGACCGCCCGGCCGACCCCGACTCCGTCGGCATGTGCGCCAATGCGCTCCTCGGCCCGGTGTGGGGACCGGGCCAGGCTCTGCTCTGCGGACTCGACCTTGCCGTCCGCGTAGGCTGCGTGGCATGGACGGCCGCGACCCCCACGGTTCTGCGACTGGCCCCTGGGTCCGCCGCGCAGGAAGCTGTCCGCCTCCTGGTCGCGTCCGCCCCGATCGTCGTCATGTCCGTCGTGATCTGGGGCGACGAGCTCGCAGGCGGACCGCTCGGCGCCTCGCCGCTCGGACCCGAGGCCGCGGTGCCGCTCCTCGCGCTTGTGGTCCTCTTCACCTTTGCGGTCATCCGCGCCGTGGTCCGGCCGCGGCAGGGCCCGGGCGGCGGCGCGCCCGAGCGCTCGCTATCATCTCCCCCGTGATCCTCCCGCGGCCCACGGCGGCCTCCGACGCCGACCAGATCATCGTGCTCCACGGGGTCACGTGGACCGAGTACGAGGTCCTGCTCGCCGTGCGCGGCGAGCGGTCGAGCCCGCGGCTCACCTACCTCGAGGGGGAGCTCGAGCTCATGAGCCCGTCGCGCTCGCACGAGTGGATCAAGAAGACCCTCGCCCGCCTGATCGAGCTGTGGGCCGTCGAGCGCCGCGTCGCGCTCGTGGGCCTGGGGTCCTGGACCGTCCGCAGCGCGCCCAAGGAGCGCGGGGTCGAGCCCGACGCGTGCTACGCGCTCACGGAGCGCCACGACCGCCCCGACCTCGCGGTCGAGGTCGTGTGGACCGTCCCCGCGATCGACCGGCTCGAGGTCTACCGCGGGCTCGGCGTGCCCGAGGTCTGGCTGTGGGAGGAGGGCCGGCTCCACGTGCACGCGCTCCGCGACGGCGCCTACGTCGAGGTGGACGCGAGCGTGGTCCTCCCGGGCGCGCCGCTCGCCGCGTTCGCGCGCGCCCTCGAGGTCCCCGACCAGGCCCGGGCCGTGGTCGAGTTCCTGGACCGGCTGCGCGCGCAGGCGCCCTGACGCCCGCGCGCGCGGCCCGCGCCGCCCGGTTACCCTCTGCGCGTGGCCCACGTCCTCGTCGTCGACGACCAGAAGTCGCTCCGCCAGACGCTCGCGATCACGCTGTCCCGGGCCGGGCACGCGGTCGACGAGGCGGCCTCGGGGCTCGAGGCCGTGCGGCGGGTCGACGAGGCGCTCTACGACCTCGTGATCACCGACCTCAAGATGGAGGGCACGGACGGGCTCGCCGTGCTCGAGGCCGTGAAGGCGCGCGATCAGGACACCGAGGTCCTGATCGTCACGGCCTACGGGACGATCGAGAGCGCGGTCCAGGCGATCCGCCGCGGCGCGCACGACTACCTGACGAAGCCGTTCCTCCCCGACCAGCTCCTGCACGCGGTCGACCTGGCGCTCGAGCGCCGCCGGCTCCGCACCGAGGTCCGCGCGCTCGCGCGCCGGATCGACGACCCGAACGACCCCGACCAGCTCGTGGGCGAGAGCCCGAGCTTCCGGCGCGTCCTCGAGCTCGTGGCCGAGTGGGCGACGTCCGACTCGACGATCCTGATCACGGGCGAGACCGGGACCGGCAAGGACCAGCTCGCGCGCCTGATCCAGCGCGCGAGCCCGCGCCGCGACCGGCCCTACGTCGTCGTGAACTGCGCGACGATCCCCGACAGCCTGTTCGAGAGCGAGCTGTTCGGCCACATGAAGGGGGCCTTCTCGGGCTCGACCCGCAACCGCAAGGGCCTGGCCCAGGAGGCCGACGGCGGCACGCTGTTCCTCGACGAGGTGGGCGAGCTCCCGCTCGAGATCCAGCCGCAGCTCCTGCGCTTCCTCGAGTCGGGCGAGGTCCGCCCGATCGGCCAGAACCGGAGCCTGCGCGTCGACGCGCGCGTGATCGCGGCCACGAACCGCGACCTCAAGGCCATGATCCGCCAGGGGGCGTTCCGCGAGGACCTCTACTACCGGCTCAACGTGCTCCCCGTCGAGCTCCCGCCCCTGCGCGAGCGCAAGGACGACCTGCCGCGCCTCGCCATCCACTTCCTGGCCCGCTTCGCGCGCCGGCTCGGGCGCCCCGCGGCCGAGCTGAGCAAGCGCGCCCAGCTCGTGCTCCGGAGCTACGACTGGCCGGGGAACATCCGCGAGCTCGAGAACGTGATCGAGCGCGGCGTCATGCTCTGCAAGGGCACCGAGCTGCGCCCCGAGCACCTCCTCATGCCCGGCGGCGGCGCGGGCCTCTCCGCCTCGGACCCGGCCAACCCGACCCTCCCGGCCGGCGCGGGCGTCGCGCTCGGCGACGCCGTGACCCTCGCCGAGGTCGAGCGCCTGCACATCCTGGGCGTCCTCCAGCGCGAGGGCGGCAACCAGAAGCGCGCCGCCCAGGTCCTCGACGTGTCGAAGTCGACCCTCTGGCGCAAGCTCAAGGAGTACGGAAACGTGGGGGGCGAGGAGGAGCCCTGACGGGCTCGCCCTCGCCCCCCACGTTCCCGATGGGGATGGGCCTTCGCCTCGGCCTGCGAGGGCGGAGTTGCCTCACGAGGGGTAGCTCGGCGCACGAGGAGGCGCGGGGGGAGCGGGGACCGAGGCGCTGAGGCGCTTGGCCGCGGATAGGCCGTGCAGTGGCGGAGGCGGTCCTCTCGCGGGGGGATCGGTGCCTCAGCCCAGCCAGGCCCACCGCCCGGGATCCCAGGCCCCTCGCGAGGATCCTGCGAGGACGGGCTCGAGGAAGCCTCTGACCGAACGGGTCACCTCCGCAAGCGTCGTCCATGGCAAGCCATCGACCCTTGCGAGGCGCGCGTACAGCGGCTCCCATGCGTCCGGCGGAGCTGGCAGAGCCGGTGGCAGGACGTGGGTCTTCCGGAAGGCGAAGGTCACGTCGAGCGCGCGTCGCAGCAGGGCGGCGTCGAAGGGGCCCGTGGTCGCCAGGAGGGCGAGGTCCGGGAGGTCCTTGACCCGGGAGTTCGGCCTGTCGCGCGGCAGCGTGTAGGCATGCAGCTTCTCGGACACGTGGGACACGCGCGGGTACACCCGGAGCTGCGGTGGAGCAACGTCGATGAACTCGAGAATGCTGGACCCCTGGAGCAGATCCGGCGGCTCCGTGAGTGCATCCGCGAGTCCGACGTCGAGGCCGAACGGATCGCCATAGCGCGCGCCGCCCAGTTCCGCGCGGACCCGGAACCGCTGGCCGGTGTAGACCGCGCCCTCTCCGTCGATCAGCGGATGCTCGGGGTCTGGCTCCACGAGGAAGGCCAGCCAGTCCCCGAGGTCGAGGCCGCCCGCCGACTGGAGGCCGGCCAGGAGGTCGTCGGTCGCCCCCACGACTCGAAGGTCGACGTCCTTGGTGGTGCGAGCCCTCGCGACGCGGAGCTCGAGTGCGAGGCCACCCTTCAGGATCAGGCGATCTCCGAAGGCGCAGGAGGTCCGCGCGAGCACCCGCTCGAAGAGGAGCAACTGGCGGAGCCGCTGCATCGTACGACCGGTCCGCTGCGCCTCCGCCCGGATGCGTCGCTCGAGCGCCATCTTGAACGCCGCGGGCTGCGCGTATCGGTCGGGAGCGGTCACGACCGGCGCGCCGCCTGCTTCGCGGGGCGCGGGAGGAGCCGTCTGGGGTCCAGGCCCGCGGCGCGGAGCGCCTCGGCCGCGTCGCCCCGCGCGAAGAGTCCTCTGGCCATGCCCTGCTCGAAGGCCTGAGCGACCAGGCGCGGGTCCACGTGGTCCCGGACGCAGTCGATCACGGTCCTGAGCGGGGCCGTGACCGGGACCGCCCCGCGCCAGGCCCTGGCCCCGGGCGGCACGTCCCCGAAGTGGAGCGACACGCTCGCAGGGACCCGGACGCGCCGCTGCCTCCAGCTCGCAGGCAGGGTCAGGTGCTGCACGGCGGGCAGGGCGTCCGAGAGCTCGTGGAGGGCGAGCGCGGTCTCGTGGCTGAAGGTCCCTTGCTGGCGGGACCAGAGCCAGACCACCACGAGGTCCTCGTGCTCGCCCGCCGGGAACTGGACGAACCGATAGATCCCACGGGCGACGCGCTCGAATCGCTTCGCGCCCACGTGGTGGTGGAGGAGCGGCGCCGAGAAGCCGGCGCTCGTCGCCTGCGCCGACGTGAAGTGGCCCAGTTGGGCCTCCGCGAGGCCGTAGAGCTTCGCGAGGTCGGGGGGAGCACCTGGGCGCGTCCGCGTCGGGGGCACGCACGAAAGTTAAATCGGATTGAATGTTCTGGCAAGGCGCGAGGTTGGGTCTCGGGACCGATGGATCTCGAACTTCACAGTCCCAGGGCCCTTCGCTTCGGGAGCGCGCCGCGAGCAACGGATCGTTCCCGAGGCGGCCTGCACGGGGACTCCCGTCGTGGCTCCGCGTGACCAGACAGACCCCGCGGTCGGTCGGACGGACGGCAGCACGCACCCGACGACCGTCACTCCGGGTCGAGGACGGGAAGGCTCCGGAGGCTGGCGCGGAACGCGGCGTCCCAGGCGCACCAGCGCGCCTCGTCGAGCCGCCCTGAGACCTGGAGCCCTGGCGGTTCGACCGACGCGACGAGGAACGGGGGGCGCTCCGGCGAGCCGAACCACCGCGGCCCATCGAGATCACCCGCCCAGCCGTCGAGCTCCGCGTAGATCCGCGCGAGGGAGGCCCAATCAGCCGGCGTGAAGCCGTCCCAGGCGAGGCGGTGGATCCGATCGACCTCGACCCAACCAGCATGCGTGGACGAGCGACCGTCGACCGCGCCGCGACCGGACAGGTCGAAGACGTCCTGCTCCGCCAGAGGCCGACGCCCCCAGCCCCCGCCGGTCTCCAGCGGGACATCCGGCGGGCGCGCACCGCAGAGGTGGCAGAACGAGGGCGACTCCGACGACTCCTCGAGCGCCCCACCGCAGGTGGGGCAACGAGTCAACGCAGCCGACCCTGGCCTCGCCCCACCCGGATCGCCACCCCGCCCGCGCACACGCCTCGGGCCGTCTCCCCCGTACCCGCGTCAGCCCCGCGCGGGGCTGCCCCGCCCTCGCAGGCCCAGGGCGCGGCCCCATCCCTACACTGGGTTCCGTGGGAGCTCGGCGCCCAGGTCCCTGCAGTCCCGCAGCCGCCCTCTCGAGCCGAGCTCCCTCGGAACCTAGATGCCTTCCTTGAGCCGGGCCGCGAGGGCGCCGTCGAGCTGGGCGATCGCGTCGATCTTCGCGGCCGTCTTCTCGAACTCGTACTCGCAGCGGCGCCAGGTGATCGTCGAGCCGTCGACGACCACGTAGCAGGCCCGGTTGTCGCGGTCGCGCGGCTGGCCGACCGAGCCGACGTTCACGATCACCTTCTGGTCGGCCATGTCGGGGTAGCTGAACTTGTTGCCCAGCTCGGTCGAGGTCTTCGTCTCGTAGCGGTCCGTGATGATGCAGGGCATGTGCGTGTGGCCGACGAAGAGCATGCGCTCGAAGCCGGCGAAGATCTCCTCGAACTTCTCGGTCGGCCCGAAGCCGATCTCGTTGGCGAGGATGTACTCGTTCGTCGGGTCGCGCGGCGAGCCGTGGATCAGGAGGTCCGGGCCCTCCTCGTGGCGGAGCGGGAGGTTCGTGAGGAACTCCCAGCGCCGGCGCACGGCCGAGCCCGAGAAGAACCCCGGCTTGAGCTGGTCGCGCGTCCACTCGATCGCCTTCTGCGCGCGCAGGTTGAAGGCGTAGGCGCCGTGGACGAGCGCCTCGTCGTGGTTGCCCTTCAGCGTGACCCGGCAGCGCTGCATGATCAGGTCCACGCACTCGAGCGGGTTGGGGCCGTACCCCACGACGTCGCCCAGGCAGACGATGTCGGTGATCCCGAGCGACTCGATGTCGGCGAGCACGACCGTGAGCGCCTCGATGTTCGAGTGGACGTCCGAAATGATCGCGTACACGGCGGCCTCCCCGGCGGATCCTGCGGGGGCCCCGGCTCGAGCGAGCCCCCGGCATCCCCATCCCGGCCGTTTTCGCTCCGACCGGGTACGCCGGATCGGATCTCCGTGGCCGTGACGAGACTTACGCCGTTCTACCCGACGCCCGGGCCCGCGCCAGGGGGGGCTGCCCCGGGGCCGTCGAGGAGGCCCCGGGCGTCGCGGCGGCCGCGGCCGGTCAGCTCGAGGAACACGTCCTCGAGGTCGGCGCCGGGCAGCCCCGCGCGGGCGCGCAGCGCGTCGGCGTCCCCCTCGGCGAGGACGCGCCCGCGGTCGATCACGGCCAGGCGGTCGCAGCGGCGCTCGGCCAGCCCGAGCACGTGGGTCTGGACGATCACCGCGCGCCCGCGCCGGCGCAGCTCGTCGAGCAGCTCGGCGAACCGGCGCGCCCCGTCGGGGTCGAGCCCGTCGGTCGGCTCGTCGAACAGGAGCGCCTCGGGGTCGCCCACGAGCGTCATCGCGATCGCGAGCTTGCGCCGCATGCCGCGCGAGAACCCGGCGACCGGGCGGTCCATGGCGTGGCCCAGGTCGAGGAACTCGAGCAGGCGGCCGGCGCGCGGGCCCGCGACCGCGGGCGCGACGCGGCGCAGCCCGGCGATCAGCTCGAGGTGCTCGCGCGGCGTGAGCTCGGGGTAGACGACGCTCTCCTCGGCCAGGTAGGCGAAGCGCGCCCGGGCCGCGAGCGGGGCGGTCACGACGTCGTGGCCGGCCAGGCGGGCCGTCCCCGCGTCGGGGCGGACGAGCCCGGCCAGGATCCGCGCGAACGTGCTCTTGCCGGCTCCGTTGTGGCCGAGGAGCCCGAGCACCTCGCCCGGGGCGACGCGGAGCGAGAGCCCGTCGAGGGCGACGATCGGCCCGTAGCGCTTGCGGAGGTCGGTGACCTCGATCACGGGGCCCCCGGGGCGTCGAGCTCGAGCGGCGCGCGCGCCCAGCGCCGCGCGCACGCGGCGGCGTGCCCCGCGTAGCCGAGGACGGGGTGCAGGACGACGAGGAGCGGGTGGAGCGCGAGCGCGATCGAGAGCGCGACGACGAGCGCGGCCGCGCGCAGCGGCCAGGCGGCGGCGTGGGCGGGGTCGCCGCCCGGCTCGCCCTCGAGGCCGTGCGCGACCCCGTCGAGCACGACGAGCGCGGCGAGGAGCGGGCCCGTCACGCAGGCGTACAGCGCGTCGCGCGGGGCGAGCGCGCCGGGCGGCGCGCCGACGAGCGAGGCCGCGGCGACGGCGAGCGCGAGGGCCCCCGCCGCCGGCACGCCGAGGAGCGCGCGGGCGCGCGCCACGTCGCGGCCGCTCGCGGGGGAGGTCCGCTCGAGGAGGAGCTCGCGCCGGCGCTCGCGCGGGAGGTCGACCCCGACCCAGTGCCCGACCGCCGTCGCCACGACGCCGGTCACGAGGAGCTGCGCGAGCGCGAGCATGCGCGGCGCGAGGCCCGGGTCGCGGGCGACCGCGTGGGCGATCGTCGCGCCGGCCGCGCCGACGAGGAGGACCACGAGCAGGCCCCGCCGCCCGCGGCCCCGCAGCAGCAGGCGCAGGTCGCGTCGCGCGAGGGCGGCGACGGGGCCGCCGGGGAAGCGCCCCGCACCCCCGGTCGCCCCGCGACCAGCGCGCGCGGGCCCTGGGCCGGGGGCGTCGACCCGCGCCGGCGCGAGCA
>JANJTH010000066.1 GCA_024711205.1 Planctomycetota bacterium
GTCCGCGCCTGCGTCCGTGCCTGCATGGGCGGCCTGCCCGGGCTCGAGCGCGAGGGTCACGACCCGCTCGTCCGCGAGCGCGAGCGCGTGGCCGGCGGCCGCGACGCCCAGCGCGTCGACGGGCCCCGCCGCGACCCGGGCGCGCGCGCGGAGCGCGCCCGTCGCGGCGTCGAGCGCGAGGACCTCGCCCGCGTCGGTCCCCGCCCAGAGCGTGGCCCCGTCGCGCGACCAGGCGACCGCGGGCACGTGCGTGACGCCGCCCGCCTCGAACCAGGCGTCGGGGACGAGGCGTCCGTCCGGCGCGTCGCGCGCCAGGTCGGGGGCCGGGGCCGGGACGCTCCGGGCGACGCAGGCCCCGAGGGCGAGCGCGGCCGGGGCGAGGGCGAGGAGGAGCAGGGAGCGACGGTCGAGCGGAGGGAGCACGGGAATGGCCTCGTCGGGCGGCGCCGGCGGCGCGCGCGGGGTCCCCTCTTCCCCCCCAGCGTGGCAGCGCCGCGGCGAGCCCGCAAGGGTCGGGACCGGTTCGGGCCCGCGCGGGGCGGCTCGGTTCAGCGCCAGACCGCGCCGGTCACGTCGCCCAGGAGCGCGACCACCGGCGAGCCCTCGGGGAGGGCCGGGCGCCGCGCGCCCGACTCGAGGTCGACGCGCACGAGCGCGACACCGTCGGGGCCCGGGGCGAGGAGCACGGCCTCGCGGCCGCCGGGGGCCGGGCTCGGGGCGACGAGCCCGGGCAGCCCGTCCGCGCCCACGAGCCCGCGCCGCGCGCCGGTGGTCGCGTCCACGCGCCACCACCGCCCGTCGCGGTCGGCGACGAGGAGCGTCCGCCCGTCGGGCAGGGCCACGGGCGCGCGCCCGGGCCCGAGCGGGCGCAGGTCGCCCGACTCCTGCGACCACAGCCCGAGCGTGGGCTCGCTCGCGCCCTCGAGCTCGACGACGAGGTGGCGCCCGTCGGCGGCCCAGGCGAACCCGCGCAGGCCGGGCGGCGCGGGTCTCGGGACGGCCTGGCCGGTCTCGACGGCGACGAACCACAGGCGCGCGGGCGCGTCGCCCGCGGCGTGGAGCAGGGCGACCTGTCGGCCGTCGAGCGAGACGGCGGCGCCCCGGAGGTCGCCCCCGCGCGGCAGCCCCGGGGAGAGCGGGCGCGCGACGCCGGCGCGGAGCGAGACGACCGCCAGCGCGGGGCCGGCGCCGTCGTCGCCGAGGACGAGCGCGTCGCGCTGCGGGCCCACGAGGCCGAGCGGGACGCAGGCGGCCCCGCGGAACGGGACGCGGCGCACGGCGCCCGACGCGAGGTCGACGAGCACCGCGTCGGGCGCGAGCGCGGTCGAGCCGTAGGTCCGCCCCGAGCGGGCCAGGAGCAGGCGCTCGGGGAACGGGCCCGCGCCCGGGTCGCCCGACAGGTCGACGGGGGGCGCCCCGGCGCCGGGGTCCGCGAGGGCCGGCGGGACCGCGTCGAGCAGGCGGAGCTCGTCGAACACGACGCGCAGCCCCGGCTCGAGCGGGCGGTCGACGAGGAGCCCCGACTCGACCTCCACGCGGGTGAGCGCGCCGGTCTCGAGCTCGTCCTTGATCCGCATGAGCCGCCGGACGCGGCGCTCGACGATCGGGTCGCCGCGCGCGTCGGGCCGCTGCTCGAGCAGCTCGCGCGCCTCGGCCAGCCCCGCCTCGAAGCGCCGGCGCACCTCGGGGGCGAGGGGCTCGCGCACCGTCGCGACGCCGCCCACGGCGCGCGACGCCTTCGGCTCGGCCCCCGGGCGCGGCGCCGGGAGCGCGCGGGGCTCGGCCTCGAGCAGCGCCAGGTAGAGCGCGGGGTGGGCGAAGGGCGCCTCGAACGGGCGGTAGCGCCCCGAGACCCCCTCCTCCTCGGCCACGTCCCAGCGCCCGTCGAGCACGCGCAGCGCGAGGGCCTGCCGCCGTCGGCCGTCGCGCTCGACCCACACCTCCACGAGGCGACGGCGCGCGCTCGCCTGCTCGACGAGCACGACGAGGCGCTCGCCGCCCGCCTGGTCGATCGTGGCGCGCCAGCGGGCCGGGGAGGCCTCGAGGCGGGCGATGGTGCGCAGGCCGCGCTCGCGGAGGGTCGCGAGGTCGGGCGGGTCCTCGGCCCGGGCGGCGCCGACGACGAGCAGGGCGAGCGAGCCGGCGAGCGCGAGCGCGGGGCTCCTGGGGCGGCGGTGGCGCATGCCGGCATGGTAGCGCCGCGCGCGCGCCCGGGCCGGGGGCCGGCCGGGCGGGTGGAGACAAGCGCCGCGCGGCGCCGAAGGGGTGGGGAGAGGAGGACCGACATGCGCCCGTACGACCGCCCGCAGGCCCGCCGCGCCGCCGCGCGCGAGGCACGAACCCTGTTCGAGGGCCCGCCCCGGAGCGCCGGGGAGGCGCCCCGGCCGGCGAGCCCCCGCCCGCAGGTGACCTTCCAGGCGAGCGAGCCGTCGTCGGGGCCGCGCTGGGCGGTGGCCGCGGCGGCGTTCGCGGGGCGGGCGGACGACCCGGCGCTGGCCGGCCTGCTCGCCTGCGCGGCGTGGTCGGTGCGCGCCGGCTTCTCCTGCGGCGCCGAGGAGCGCCACCTGCCGGGCTGGTGCAAGTCGCCCGCCTGCCCGCGCTGCGCGCGGGCGCGCGCCGGGGCGGCGACCGCGCACGCCGC
>JANJTH010000070.1 GCA_024711205.1 Planctomycetota bacterium
CCGGGGTCACGGCGTCGACGCGCGCGTCCTCGGCGGCGCGGTCGCGCGGCAGCCCGAGGAGCAGACGCCGCGCCGCCCACTCGGCCTCGTCCTCGGGGTCGTCGCGCCGGCGGCGCGCGGCGTGGGCGCGGCGCGCCTGCCCCCGCGCGAGCTCGCCCGGCTCCACGCGCTCGAGCCCGCGCAGGAGCCCGAGCGCGCGCTCGAGCGCGAGCGGGAGCTTGTCGTGCGACGTCGACACGTGGACCTCGAGCAGCCCGGCGTCGGGCAGGGCCACGAGGTCGGCCCACGCCTCGTAGGCGAGCCCGTGGTCGACGAGGCGCTCGGGGAGCCGGCTCGTCGCCCCGCCGTCGAGCACCCCCTGGAGCGCCCGGAACGCGGGCCAGGCCGGGTCGGCCGGCCCGGGGCCGCGCAGCGTGAGCCGGAGGTCGGTCTGCGGGGCCCCGTCGAAGGGGACCCACGCCGTGCGCGGCGCGGCGTTCTCCGGCGCGGGCGGCGGGAGCGGCGGGGCCGACGGCCGAGGGCCGGGCGGGACCTCGCGGAGCGGCGCGAGGGCGGCGGCCGCGCGGCGCGGGTCGAGCGGGCCGGCCGCGGCGACGGCGACGTTTCCCGCGACGACGAGCCGGCGTCGCAGGCGCTCGAGGGCGCCGCGCCCGTGGCGCTCGATCGCGGCCCGGTCGCCCACGACCGGCCGCCCGGCCGGGTGCCCGGGGAACGCGAGCGCGCGGGACACGTCGTCGAGGTCGACGAGGCGGTCGTCCTCGTCGACGAGCCCGAGCCACTCCTCGAGGACCACGTCGCGCTCGCGCTCGAGGTCGCGGTAGCGGGGCCGGAGCAGCACGTCGGCCACGAGCCCCGCGACGCGCCCGAGCCGCTCGGGCGCGCACGTCACGACGATCGTGAGCGCGTCGTCCGTCGTGAACGCGTCGGGCTCCTCGCCCGCGTCCTCGAACGCGCCCAGGAGCGCGCGCGCGGTCGGGTGCGCGCCCGCCCCGCGGAAGAGCATGTGCTCGAGCAGGTGCGTGAGCCCGGCCTCGCGCGGCCGCTCGACGCGCGGCCCCCCGCCGAGCGTGACCGCGAGCGCGGCCCGGTGCACGTGCGGCATGGGGACGACGTGGACGGGGAGGCGGGCGGGCGCGGTCACGGGCCGGTTGTAGTGCGCGGGCGCCCGCCCCGGCAAGCGCCAGGGCCGCGGCGGCCCGACCGCGCGCAGGGCGCTCAAGTCCCCGGCGGGCCCTGCGGCGCGCGGCGGGCGTCCTCGACGAGGCGGAGCCCGCGCTGGACGGTCATGTAGACGCTCACGTCGACCTGCCCCTCGCGGACGGGCGCCTCGTCGGCGAACACGCGCCAGCGCACGACGACCTTGCCGGCCGCGTAATGGTGGAGGTTCGCCCCGTGCAGCGCGATCCACACCTCGCCGAACAGGACCTCCTGGGTCGGGAAGACCGGCACGGGCGAGTAGAAGAGGAACACGACCTCGCCCGAGCGCTGCATGAGCCGGACCGCGCCGTGGCCCTCGAGCGTGCGCCGGCGGCTCTCGGTGTTCACGGCGTAGCGCGGGACGACGAACTCGCAGCCGACGTGGCGCGCGAGCGTCTTGCCGCGATTCATGAGGAGCGCGCGCAGGCGGACCATGGCCTTGGGCCCGCGCGGGTCGCTCTCGAGCAGCTCGGGCTCGCCGTAGGGGTCGACCCGGCTCACGACGACGTGGGGGTGGCGGGAGCGCGCGAGCACGTCGAGCACGTGGTGGTGCGCCATGGGGCGCGACTTCCCGGCGATCCGCAGGTAGTAGCGGTGGTCGCGCGCCTGGTGCGGTGCGTCGTCGCTGCGCGGGATCTCGACCACGTAGATGGCCCGCTCGGCGCCGGGCCCGACCGGGACCTCGAACACGTTGAAGCGCCGCAGCGGCGGGACGACCGTGCCCGGGAGCGCGTCCTCGAGCCACTCGCGCGTCCCGTTCGGGCGGACGCCCACGGGGACGCCCCCGTCGGGCCGCCCGTCGTCGTCGAGGCCCAGGAACAGGCGGCCGCCGGCGGCGGTCGCGAACGCCGAGACCTGCTTGCTCACGTTGTCGAGGAAGTCCGAGCGCAGGCGCCGCTGGCCGTCGTCCCACAGGTAGGCCGCGCCCTTGAACTCCTGGAAGTCGTACTCGTGCGGGTCGAGGGCCGCGAGGCGGTCGAGCGTCCACGGCTCGTGGCCGGGGCGGTGGCTCGCGTCGTCCGGGGGCGGCTCCATGGCCTCGATCGTGGCCCGCCGCGGCGCGGGCGGCAAGCCGACCGGCGGGTCAGCCGCCCGCGTCGGCCTCGCGCGGGGCGCCGAGCCCGAGCCGGCGCCACAGGTCGAGGTCGGGGAGGTGGGTCGGCCGCACGTTCTGGAGCGCCGTGAGCAGGCTCGCGCGCACGTTCGGGATCCGGCGCTCGAGGTCGGCGAGGAGGGTCGCCACCTGCTCGCGCCAGAGCCCCTCCTGCGAGCCGCACAGGTTGCAGGGCAGGATCGGGAAGCCCTCGCGCGCGGCGAAATGCACGATGTCGGCCTCGGCGCACAGGTAGAGCGGCCGGAGGACCGTGTGGCGCCCGTCGTCGCTCGTGAGCACGGGCGGCATGCTCTTGAGCTGGCCCGCGAAGAACAGGTTCAAGAGCAGCGTCTCGATCGCGTCGTCGCGGTGGTGGCCGAGCGCGAGCTTCGTGCAGCCGAGCCGGTCGGCCGCCGTGTAGAGGATCCCGCGCCGGAGCCGCGAGCACAGCCCGCAGTAGGTCTTGCCCTCGGGGACCTTCTCCTTGACGACCGCGTAGGTGTCCTCCTCGAGGATGTGGAACTCGCCGCCGCGGGCCTCGAGCCAGGCGCGCAGCGGGGCCCCGTCGTAGCCCGGCTGCCTCTGGTCGAGGTGGACCGGGACGAGCTCGAAGCGGACCGGCGCGCGGCGGCGCAGCTCGTCGAGCAGCACGAGGAGCGTGTAGCTGTCCTTGCCGCCCGAGAGGCAGACCATGACCCGGTCGCCGTCGCGCAGCATGTCCCAGCGCACGACCGCCTGCCCGAGCGCCTTGCGGAGCCGGCGCGCCGCGGCCTCGGCGGGCGGGACGCCGGGCTCGGCGTCGGCGGGGCCAGCGGGGCGGCCGGCGAGCGGGAGCGGGGTGGGGACGTGCACGGACATGGCCCGCGAGTCTATCCGGCCGCCGGCCTGGCCGGCCGGCCGGACTTGACGTTCCCGTGACGGTCCGCGCGTTGCCAACCGGGCGGCGGCGTGGCCTGCTGCTGCGCGCGGCGGGCCCCCGGGGCGCCCGACCGCGCGCGGAGGCGGCCATGCGGCGACGGGCGGGTTGGGCGAAGGTCGGGGCGGGCGCGTGCGTCGCCCTCGGGCTCGTGGCGCTCGCGGGCCGGGCCGACGGCGGCGTCGAGCAGGACCTCGAGAAGGCGCTCGCCGCGCGCGACCGCGCGCGGATCGAGGCGGCGCTCGCGCAGGTCCGGGGCGCGCTCACGCCGGCGGCCGTGAAGGTGCTCGTCGACGGCGCGGGCCACGCGCAGCAGGCGGGCGTGATCCTCGACCTCGTCGAGGTCCTGGGCACGGCCACGGGCCCGGCCGCGGCCGAGCTCGGGCGGGCCTACGAGAAGGCGAAGAGCAGCGGGACGCGGTTCCTCGTGCTCGACGCGCTCCGTGGCGTGCAGGACCCGGTCGCCGACGAGACGCTCGCGAAGGCCGCGAAGAAGGACGACGACCCCGCGATCGCCGTGCACGCGGTCCGCCTGCTCCGCCAGCGCGGAACGACGGGGGCGCTCGACGGCCTCGTCGACGTCCTCGAGGCGGCCGAGAAGGCGAAGGGGCGGGCCCTCGTCGCGATCGAGGCCGGGGACGCGCTGCGCGCCCTGCTCGGGCAGGACCACGCGACCGTCGACGACTGGCGGAAGGGCTGGCTCGCCGTCCGCGACGCCTGGAGGGGCCCGTCGCCGCCGGCCCCGGCCGGCGCGGGCGCCGACGACGAGGGGGGCGGCGGGCGGCGCGGCGGGCGCCGGGGGGGCCGCGGCGAGCCGGACGGCGGGGCAGGCGCGGCCGGCGGGGGGAGCGCCGGGGGCTCGCGCACGGTCCTCGACCGCATGGGCGGCTCGCGCGGCAACGACCTGACGACGCTGCGCCGGCTCGAGAAGGACACGATCGTCGCGCTCAAGGGCGACTACGACCAGGTCGAGGACGTGCTCCGCGCGCTGGGGATCCCCTGCGAGGTCGTCGAGCGGGGGACGATCGAGACGATGCAGCTCCACCCCGAGCGCCAGATCCTGATCGCGAACTGCCACGCCGACCCGCTCACCGAGGGGCAGGCCCAGCGCCTGCGGGCCTTCGTCGCCGCGGGCGGCTACCTGTTCACGTCGGACTGGGAGCTCGGCAACGTGCTCGTGCGCGTGTTCCCCGACGTCGTGAAGTCGGGCGGGCGGCACGCGAGCGAGCACGTCGTGACGATCCAGCCCTGCGGGGCGAGCGCGGCCCACCCGCTCCTGCGCGACGTGCTGCCGCTCTCGCCGCTCGAGCGGGCCGCGAAGCCGCTCACCTGGAAGGTCGACGAGATGTCCGAGTTCGTGCTCGACCACCCGGCGATCGCGGTGCTCGTCGAGGGGCCCGAGCTCCAGGCCCGCTACAAGACGGCCGCCGTCGCCGTGACCTTCGGGTTCCAGGCCGACGGCGGGCGCGGCCGGCCGGTCAGCGGGGGGTTCGTCGTGAACACGGGCCGCGCGGAGGCGGGCGGCGCGGGCACGCGCGCGGGCGGGCGCGGCGGGCGCGGCGGCGCCG
>JANJTH010000096.1 GCA_024711205.1 Planctomycetota bacterium
CGGGGGGCCCCCCGCGCGGCGCGCCGGCCCCGCCCGGGGCCGGTCGTCCCGCTCCGGGGGCTCCGCATCCCCGGGCTCGACCGCGACCTCGAGGGCGAGCTGCGGGCGGCCCGCGAGCACCTGCGCCTCGTCGACGAGGCCCGCGCGCTCGGCCTGCACGAGCTCCCGAGCGAGGACCTCGAGCGGGTCCTCGCGCTGGCCGGGGGCTGACCGGCCGTGGCGAAGAAGAAGGGCGAGAAGAAGGGCGGGCTGCTCGGGCGGCTGTTCGGCGGCGGCGACAAGGACGCGGACGCGGCCCCGCCGCCCGCGGCCGATGGCGGGGCCGACGACATGCGGACGATGGCCCCGGGCTACGCGGCCGGGCCCGAGGGCGACGTCTGGCACAAGCCGCCGGAGCACAGCGGCGAGTCGGGCTACGTCGCGTTCGGCTCGGCCGCCTCGTCGGCCGCGGCGAACCCGAAGCCCCCGGGCGTGACCGGGAGCCGCCGCGCGCCCCGGCCGCCCGCCGCGGAGTCCGCGGACGACATGATGACCATGGCGCCCGGCTACGCGGGCGCGGGCGGACGGCCCGCCGGCCCGCCCGCCGCCGGGCCGGGCGACGACTTCGACCTCGCGGGCGAGCGCACGATGGCGCCCGGCTACGCCGGCAGCGGGGGCCTCGATCAGCTCGCGCGGCCGGGTCACGACCCGTTCGGCGGGGATCCGGACGCGATGCGGACGATCGCGCCGGACTACGCCGACGACGACGCGCCGCTCGGGGGGCCCCCGCCGGCCACGGCCGCCGCCCCGCGCGACCCGTTCGCCGATGCGTTCGGCCCGGGGCCAGGCGGCCCGGACCCGTTCGCGGCGGCGTTCGACGCGGGGCCAGGCGCGCCCCCCCAGCCTCGCGGCGGCGCGGTCGACCCGTTCGCCGACGCCTTCGACCCCGCGGCGCCGGCCCCCGGGGCGGGCGTGGTCGACCCGTTCGCCGACGCGTTCCCTCCGCCGGGAGCAGGCCCGCGGGGTGGACCGGCGGCGCCGGTCGACCCGTTCGCCGCCGCCTTCGGCCCCGGGCCCGGCGCGAGCCCGCCCGCGGCCGGGCCCGACCCGTTCGACTTCGACGCGCAGGACCTCACGATGGCCCCGGGCTACGCGCAGGGGCGGCCTCCGGCCGCGGCGCCCGCGGCGCCGGGCTTCGACTTCGGACCCGACCCGGGCGAGCTCACGATGGCGCCCGGCTACGCGCGGGGCCAGCCGCCGGCCGCGGCCGCCCCGCCCGCCGCGGCGGCTCCGCTGGACGCGGCGTTCGACTTCGACGCCCCCGACCCGATGCACACCATGGCGCCGGGCTACGCGGCGAGCCCGCCCGCCGCGCCGCGCCCGATCGCCCCGCCCCCGGTCGCCGCGGACGCGATGCGCACGATGGCCCCGGGCTACGCGCAGCCGGCCGGTGGCCCGGAGCTCGACGCCCTGTTCGACTTCGACGCGCCCGCCCCGGCGGCGGGGGCGGGGGTCCCCGCCCCCGCGCCCGCCCCGGTCGCGCCGGACGACCCCTTCGGCCCGCCGCTGCTCGAGGACCCGTTCGGGCCGGGGGCCCCCCCGCAGGCCCGTCCCGCGCTCCCGGCGGCGGCCGAGCCCGAGGTCGACGACTTCATGGGCGAGCGGACGATGGTCGACCTCCCGACCGACGTCGAGGCGCTCGCCGAGCTGCGGGACGACGACGGCGGGCTGCTCGACCTGTCCGGCAGCGAGCCTGTGGCCGCGCCGCCCCCGCCGGCCCCGGTCCCCGTCGCGCCCGCGGGCGGCCTCGGGGCCCCGCCCGTCGCGATCGCGCCGGGGCCAGCCGCGCCGGGTTCGCTCGTCCCGGCGGCGCCTGCCGCGCGCAGCGCCTTCGCGCAGGTCCGCGCCGTGGCGGACGGGGTGCGGCTCGAGGGCGCGGCCCCGGAGGTCGTGCTCGACGCGGGGCACGGGCTCGTCTTCGCGCCGGCGGTCGAGGGCGGCTGGGCCGGCCCGTCCGGCGCGCTCGCCCCGGGCTGGGGCAGCGGCCCGGGCGGGCTGCACGTGCTCTGCGACGGCGCGCTCGTGGGGCGCGTCGCGGCGGTCGAGGGCCGGTCGGCGCGGGTCGCGCCGCGTCCGACCGCGCCGACGCGGGAGGGCGACGCGCTGCGGGTCCGCCTCCCCGAGGGGGCGCGGGTCGACCCCGAGACGCTCGCGGTGCTGGTGCCCGTGGAGCGCGAGGGGGAGCTGGCCTGGCGCCCGGCCCGGGTGTGGCGGGTCGAGGCGGGGCTCTCGTTCCTGCTCCCGCGCGGCTCCCGACGCGACGGCGACGACTGGCTGGTCCCCGCCGCCGCCTGCGAAGAGCTCGACCCGCAGCACGGCGTCGCGCTCGGCCGGCGGCGCTACTACGGCGTGACGGAGACGGTGTTCGAGGACGGCTGGGCCCGGCTCGACCTCCCGGCCGGGGCCGAGGTCGAGGTCGAGGCGGACGCGGAGCGGCTCGTGCTCCCGCGCGCGCCCCGCGCGCAGGCCCCCGGAGCGCTGCGGGCGACGCGGCGGCCGGACGGCCGGATCGCGCTCGGGCTGCCGACCGGCGCGCGCGGCGCGGGGCCGGGGACGCTGTGGGTCCCGCCGCTCGAGGGGACGGCCGGCGCGGGCGCCGCGCGCGAGGCCCCCTGGGACGACCGCGACGCCGCGGTCGTCGAGACGACCGAGTATCTCGGTCTCCGCGAGGAGCAGCTCGCCGACGGCTGGACGCGCCTCGAGCTGCCGGAGGAGGCCCGGGTCGAGGGCGGGGTCCTCCGGCTCCCGGTCGCGGCCGCGCGGCGCGGCGGGCAGCTCCCGCCGGCCGCGTTCGCGTTCGACCTGAGCGCCGACGGCGCCTGGCTCGAGCGCGCGCTCCCGCCCGACGCCGAGTGCCTGGGCGCTCGGGTCCTCGTGCCGCCTCGCGGCGCGGGCGAGCCCGAGGCGGCGGGCGCCGCGGCCTTGTCGCAGGTGACGCGCGCCACGACGGCGGCCGACGCCGCGAAGGCCGACGCCGCGAGGGCCGACGTGGCCGAGGTCCCGGCGCCCCCAGCGAAGGTCGCCGAGGCGCTCGCCGCGGAGGCCTCGGCCGAGGACGACGCGTCGGGTGCGTCCGCCGCCGAGGCGCCAGCCGGGGACGAGACCCCCTCGGCGCCGGCGAAGAAGGGGACGACGCGGGCGCTCGACCGCTTCCGCAAGAAGAAGCGGAAGAAGGGCGCCGACGACGACGTGGTGACCTTCGACGGCGTGCTCCCCGCGGCCGACGCGGCGCCCGCGTCGGTCGAGGACGAGCCGTCGCCGCCGACCGCGCCCGAGCCCGAGGCGTTCGACCCCGGCGCCGACGCGGCGCCCGCGCCCGAGACGTCGAGCGCGACGACCGACGCGGCCCCCGAGCCGGAGTCGTTCGACCCGACGGCCGACGACGAGCCCGACTACCTGGCGCCCCCGACCGCCGGGCCGGACGACGAGCCCGTGGGGGCGCCGGGCGAGCCGATCGGGGTCGAGCCCCCGCCCGGCGCGCCCGTCGGCGCCCCGGGGGAGCCGATCGGCGAGGCGGCCCTCGAGGAGCCGGCGCTCGAGGAGCCGGCCCTCGAAGAGCCGGGTCCCGCGCCGGTGAAGGACATGTACGAGCTGGGGCAGCCCTCGCTCGGGGCGCTCGAGAGCTCGAGCGACGGCTCGGAGGACGACCTCGCCTTCGGGGACGACGACCTGTGAGCGTGCCCGGGCGCGGGCGCGCTCCCGTCCTCGGCGCGACGCTCGCGGCCGCGGCGGTCGGGGCGGTGCTCGCCGCGCGCGCCCCCGTGGCCGCGCAGCAGCCGCCGGCCCCGCAGACCTCGCCCAAGGGCTACATCGAGATGCCCGAGGCCGAGGACGGCGCGTGGGTGCTCTCCGCGCGGACCGGGTCCGGCCGCAACTGGGGGACGCCCACGTTCGTGCGCTACCTCGTGATGGTCGCGCGCGAGTGGAAGCGCCGGCACCCGGACGGCCCGTTCCTGCGGATCGGCGACATGTCGAAGCCCGACGGGAGCGACTTCCCGCCCCACAAGACGCACAAGGACGGGCTGACGGCCGACATCTTCACGTCGCCGCGGAACATCTGCCACGTGGACTGGGAGGACCAGGCGCTCACGCTCGAGCTCGCCCGCCTCATGCACGACCTGGGCGCGCGGCAGATCCTCTACAACGGCGCGCTCGTGATCGAGCAGGTGCCGGTCGCGCAGAAGTGGCCGCAGCACGACGACCACTTCCACATCGTGATCGACCCCGCCCGCGTCCCCTCCGAGGGCGAGGTCCTCGTCGTCCCGGGCCCCGGGCTGCGCGACGGCGCCGTCGTCGGCGCCCCGCGCCTGGCGGCGGACCGCACCGGGCTCGAGCTCGCGTGGCAGCTCGTCGGCCAGACGAAGCTCGAGCACTGGCGCGTGCTCGTCGAGGGCCAGGACGGCGCGCCCGTGTTCGACTCGGGGCCGCGCCGCGACGCGCGGATGCGGGTCGAGCTCCCCGTCGCGCTCGAGCACGGCCGCCGCTACCGGTGGAAGGTCGAGCTGTCGCGCGGCGGCGAGCTGCCCGCGCTCGGGTTCGGCTGGCAGGGCTTCACGACGGACCTCGTCGCGCCCGAGGTCGAGGCGACCGCGCCCGCCGACGAGGAGGCCGTGGCGGCCCCGCCCACGCTCGCGTGGCGCTGGGCGAAGACCGGCGCGGCGCAGGCGCGGTTCCGGATCGAGCTCGACGGCGACGCGAACCACCGCAAGATCGCGGGCACGCTCGGCCCCTTCGAGGGGGCCGCGGCGCGCTACGTGCTCGCGGTCCCGCTCAAGCGCGGCAAGAAGTACTGGTGGCGCGTCGTCGCCGAGGACGCGCACGGCAACGAGGGGGCGAGCGCCTGGCGCGCGTTCAAGGTCGACCGGCAGGCGGGCGGCGGCGCCGACGAGGAGCAGGCGCCCACGGGCACCGTGAACGCCGCCTCGCTCAACCTGCGAGCGGGCCCCGGCGCGGACCACCCGGTCGTGACCTCCCTGCCCAAGGGCACGCTCGTGACGATCCGCGGGGCCCCGAACGCGGACTGGCTCGAGGTGGAGGCCCCCGGTCCGGATGGCAAGCCCGCGCGCGGGTTCGTCGCGAAGCGCTACATCGACCGCGAGTGACGGGGCCGCGCCCCGGCGCGCGCGGGCTCCGAGGCGCCCGCCTCGCGACGATCGGAGGTCCGTGACCCGCCCGCCCGCCCCCCTCGCGCTCGCCGGGCTCGCGCTCGCCTGCGCGCTCACCACCTCGTGCTGCACCTCGAGCGCGTGCCGGCCCGAGGCCCTGCCGCGCGGCGGGCTCGCGCGGAGCGAGCGCGAGCTGTTCGAGCTCGCGCGGTACGCCGCGCGCGAGGACTGCTGCGCCGTGCTCCACGGGCTCACGAGCCCGCGGACGCGCGACGAGCACGGCGAGACGAAGTTCTGCCTGTTCTGGGACTCGCTCCGCGACGAGGAGACGGGCCGGCGGATCCGGGACATCCTCGCCGAGGGCGAGTGGCTCGGGATGGTCCCCGACCCGCCCAGGCGCTTCGCGTACGTCCGCCACTGGGCGCCTGGGCCCGGCGGCGCGCCCGAGGCGGTGACCTACCGCATCCGCGTCGTCGACGAGGCGCTCGCCGGCGGGGCCACGGCGCCGCGGATCGGGCTCCAGGAGCAGGTCGACGACGGCGACTTCTGGCGGGCGGACCGGTGACAACCCCGCTTCGATCCGAGGGTTGGAGCGCCGGCCTGGTTGCCTGCGCGGGCGCGGGTGTGCTAGATGGGACGGAGCGGGGTCTCGACCTCGGGCGGCGCGGAGCGCGCGCGGCCCGGCGACCCCGGGGGGACGGCGCGTGGCGAAGAAGCTGATCGGCCAGATCCTGATCGAGATGGGCTACGTGACCCAGGCCGAGGTCGACTCGGCCCTGGGGGACCAGAAGAAGGCCGGCGGCAAGAAGAAGCTGGGCGAGATGCTCGTCGAGGCGAAGGCCTGCGACGAGGAGCAGGTGGCCAAGGCGATCGCGCACCAGCACGGCCTGAAGTACTGCCAGATCAGCAAGTTCACGGTCCCGCCCGAGGTCGTGGGCGCGGTCGCGAAGGAGGTCGCCAAGGAGCACTCGCTCATGCCCCTCAAGAAGGGCAAGCGCTCGCTCGTGGTCGCCGCCGAGAACCCGCTCGACTTCTTCGCGCTCGACAACCTCCGGTTCCAGCTCGGGCAGGAGGTCGAGGCCGTGATCGCCTCGCGCATGGAGATCCTCGCGGCGATCAACAAGTACTACGGCGAGACCCTCGGCCTCGACGAGGCGATGGAGGGGCTCGGCGAGGACATCGACCTCCGCGGGCAGCACACGGGCGAGGATGACGACGAGGAGGGGGACGACGCGCCGATCGTGCGCCTCGGCAACCAGATCATCGCGGAGGCGGTGAAGAAGCGGGCCAGCGACATCCACATCGAGCCCATGGAGAAGAAGGTCCGCCTGCGCTACCGGATCGACGGCGACTGCGTCGAGCAGGAGGGGATCCCCAAGAAGCTCCAGGGCGCCCTCCTGTCGCGCTTCAAGATCATGGCGAAGATGAAGCCGGAGGAGAAGCGCGTCCCGCAGGACGGCCGCATCAAGATGCGCCTCGGCGGGCGCGACATCGACTTCCGCGTCAACGCGCTCCCGGCGACCCACGGCGAGTCGATCGTGCTGCGAATCCTCGACAAGGAGAAGGCGCTCGTCGACCTCGAGCAGCTCGGGCTGCACTCGACCGACTACGAGAAGTTCAACCGGATCATCAAGCGGCCGAACGGGATCTTCCTGGTCACGGGCCCGACCGGCTCGGGCAAGACGACGACGCTCTACGCGGCGCTCAAGAAGCTCAACAAGCCCGACGTGAAGATCATCACGGCCGAGAACCCGGTCGAGTACAACCTCGAGGGGATCAACCAGGCCGAGGTCGCGCACGACATCGGCCGCACGTTCTCGGTGATCCTCAAGGCCATGCTCCGGCAGGCGCCCAACGTGATCCTCGTGGGCGAGATCCGCGACGAGGAGACGGCCACCGTCGGCATCCAGGCGGCGCTCACGGGCCACCTCGTGTTCTCGACGCTGCACACGAACGACGCGCCGTCGTCGATCTCGCGCCTCACGGACATGGGCGTCAAGCCGTTCCTCGTGGCGAGCGCGGTCGTGGCGATCCTCGCCCAGCGCCTGCTCCGGCGCCTGTGCGCCAAGTGCAAGGAGCCCGTCGAGCTCAAGGACGTCCCCGAGTGGCAGTTCGCGGCCGTCGGCATGCGCCCCGAGCACCTGCGCGGCCGGCCGCTCTACGGGCCCGTGGGCTGCGACGACTGCAACGGCGGCGGCTACCGCGGCCGCATGGGCGTCTACGAGCTGCTCGAGATGGGGCCGCAGATCCGCGAGCTGGCGTTCCAGGGCGCGCACACGAACGAGATCCGCAAGGCGGCGATCCAGGCCGGCATGTCCCCGCTCCAGGCCGACGGGGTCCGCAAGGTGCTCGACGGCCACACGACGATCGAGGAGGTCCTGACGATCACGCACCGCCAGGACCTCAAGCTCGCCTGAGTCCGCTCGACTCCCTCCCGAACGCCTGAAGGGCCGCGCTCATGATGCAGATCGACAAGCTCCTCGACCTCGTCATCGACAAGGGGGCCTCGGACCTCCACCTGGCGGTCGGGACCCCGCCGGTGGTCCGGCTGCAGGGGCGGCTGCGCGCGCTCAACACGCCGCCGCTCTCGGCCGAGGACACGATCGCGCTCATGAAGTCGATCACGTCGGAGCGCTGCCAGCAGGAGCTCGCCGAGCACGGCGGGACGGACTTCGGGTTCAGCTTCGGCGACAAGGCCCGCTTCCGCGTCTCGGTGTTCAAGCAGAAGGGCTTCGTCGGGATGGTCCTGCGCCAGATCTCGAACAAGCTGCTCTCGATCGACGACATCGGCCTCCCGCCGGCCGTGAAGACGCTCCTGACCCGCCCGCGCGGGATGTTCCTCGTCACGGGGCCGACCGGCTCGGGGAAGTCGACCACGCTCGCGTCCTGCATCGACTTCATCAACGCCGACCTGGACTGCCACATCATCACGTTCGAGGACCCGATCGAGTTCTATCACCCGCACAAGAAGAGCATCGTCACGCAGCGCGAGATCGGCGTCGACGTGGGCAGCTTCGACGAGGCGATCCGCCGCGCGCTGCGCCAGGACCCGGACGTGATCCTCGTGGGCGAGATGCGCGACCTCGAGACGATCTCGGCCGCGATCACGGCGGCCGAGACGGGCCACCTCCTGTTCGGGACGCTCCACACGATGGGCGCGGCCGAGACGATCAACCGGATCGTCGACGCGTTCCCGACGAACCAGCAGGAGCAGGTCAAGACCCAGCTCTCGCAGGCGCTCATGTGCGTGATCTCGCAGACCCTCGTCTCGAAGGCGGAGGGCTCCGGCCGCGTCGCGGCGCACGAGATCATGGTGCTCACGCCCGCGATCGCCCACCTGATCCGCGAGGGCAAGATCTTCCGCATCAACTCGGAGATCCAGACGGGCGCCCGCTACGGGATGCAGCTCATGGACGACTGCCTGTTCGAGCACTTCCGCAAGCGGCGGATCAAGTACCAGGACATGATGGAGCACTGCGTGAACCCGCAGGAGATGCTCTCGAAGGTCAAGGAGTCGGGCATGGCGGTCGCGGGCGGCGCGACGGCGGCGGCCCAGGCGGCGGCGGCCCCCGCGGAGTCGGACACGTCCGGCCGCGCGAAGAAGAGGTGACGGGTGGCGCGCTCGATCGGCGAGATCCTCTGCGACATGGGCTTCGTCGATGACGCGGAGGTCGAGGAGGCCCTGCGCGTCCAGGAGCGCGAGGGCGGCAAGCTCGGCGACATCCTGATCCAGCTCGGCTACGTGTCGGAGCCCGACGTCCTGTTCGCGATCGCCGAGCAGACCGGGATGGAGGTCGCCGACCTCGACGACACCGAGGTCGAGCCGAACGTGATCGATATGATCCCCAAGACGTTCGCCGAGACCTACCGGGTGTGCCCGGTCGGCCACGAGGCGGGCGTGCTCGTGGTCGCGCTCGCGGACCCGATGAACCCGACCGTCCTCGACGACCTGCGGTTCATGCTCAACCTCGAGGTCCGCGGCGCCGTCTCGACCCAGGCGGCGGTCGAGCGGGCGATCCTCCGCTACTACGGCGCCAAGGAGGACGAGACCCTCGCCACCGCCATGGCCGAGGCCGGGTTCAACCCGGACGACATGGAGATGATCGAGGACATCAAGAAGATGGAGAACCTCGAGGAGGCGGTCGCGTCGACGCCCGTCGTCAAGCTCGTGAACCTGATCCTCCTCCAGGCGATCAAGGACAAGGCCGCCGACATCCACCTCGAGCCGTTCGAGGGGGCCTTCAAGGTGCGCCAGCGGATCGACGGCGTGCTCTACGAGATCAAGCCGCCGCCGCCGCCGCACCTCGCCAATGCGATCTGCTCGCGCATCAAGGTCATGGCGGGCCTCAACATCTCGGAGCGGCGCCTCCCGCAGGACGGCCGCATCGAGCTGAACGTCGGCGGCCGCCCGGTCGACATCCGCGTCTCGACGCTCCCGGTCGTCTACGGCGAGGCGGTCGTCATGCGCATCCTCGACCGCAGCAACGTCAACCTCGACCTGGGCAACCTCGGGATCCGGCCCAAGGACCTCGAGCTCATCCGCGCGCTCATCAACAAGCCGAACGGCGTGATCCTCGTCACGGGCCCCACCGGGTCGGGGAAGACGACCACGCTCTACTCGGCGCTGAGCGACATCAACACGATCGACCGGAAGATCATCACGACCGAGGACCCGGTCGAGTACGACCTGGGCGGGATCATCCAGGTCCCGATCAACCCCGAGGTCGAGATGACCTACGCGAGCGCGCTCCGGGCGATCCTCCGCCAGGATCCGGACGTGATCTTCGTGGGCGAGATCCGCGACCTCGAGACGGCCTCGATCGCGGTCGAGGCCGCGCTCACGGGCCACCTCGTGCTCTCGACCCTGCACACGAACGACGCGCCCTCGGTCGTGACGCGCCTCGTCGACCTGGGCGTCGAGCCGTTCCTCCTCAGCGCCTGCCTCGAGGGCGTGATCGCGCAGCGCCTGATCCGCAAGATCTGCTCGGAGTGCAAGGTCCAGTACTCGCCCCCGCCCGAGGAGCTCATGGAGCTCCAGCTCCGCCCGGCCGACGTGCAGGGCCGGACCTTCTACTACGGCGAGGGTTGCAAGACCTGCAACCAGACGGGGTACAAGGGCCGGCAGGCGATCTTCGAGATGTTCCTCGGGACCGAGCCGCTCAAGCTCATGATCGCGAACAAGGTCCCGCTGTCGGAGCTCAAGCGCGGGGCCAAGAAGGAGGGCATGCGGACCCTCCGCGACTCCGGGATCATCGCGATCTACGAGGGCATCACCACGATCGAGGAGATTGTCCGCGAGACGGTGTTCCATTGACGTCCACCGGGCGGCGGGGCGCCCGCCCCGCCGTCCTCGCCCACGGCTCGGCGCCTGCCCACGGCGGGTGCACCTGACTCCCTGCGTCGTCCCGGCCCCCGTTGCGTTCAGCGGCGCTTCACTCTAAGATCCCTGGCCGTCTAGCCCGCGCGGTAGGCCAGACTCCACCGAGAGGTCGTCCATGCCTTCGTTCACCTTCGAAGCCGTCGACGGTAAGGGCAACAAGGTCAAGAAGGACGTCGACGCGGACGACCGCGACGACGCGATGGCCAAGATCAAGGGCATGGGCCTCTTCCCCACCAAGGTGAAGGAGAAGGAGTCCGCCCCGGCGGCGGCGGCCCCCGCCGCCGCGGGCAAGAAGAAGGGCAAGGTCCTGGCGATCGGCGGCGTGAGCATGCGCGCGCTGACGACCTTCACCCAGCAGCTGTCCACGCTGCAGGACGCCGGCCTCCCGATCGTGCGCTCGCTGCGCATCCTCGAGGGCCAGCTCAAGCCCAGCCTGCTCAAGAACTGCCTCATGGACGTGGCCGAGGACGTCGAGTCCGGCGCCACCCTCTCCGAGGCCATGGGCAAGCACCCGAAGGCCTTCGACCGCCTCTACGTCGGCATGATCAAGGCCGGCGAGGCGGGCGGTGTGCTCGACACGATCCTCGACCGCCTGTCGCACTTCATGGAGAAGTCGCTCAGGCTGCGCAAGAAGGTCGTCGGCGCGCTGATCTACCCGGTCGTCGTGACGATCGTCGCCGTGGGCATCCTCGCCGGCATCATGAACTTCGTGATCCCGGCCTTCCAGAAGATGTTCAAGGAGGTCGGCGTCAGCCTGCCGGTCATGACCGAGATCCTGCTCGCGGTCTCGGACGTGGTGCAGAACTACTGGTACCTGATCCCCGGGATCCCGGTGGTCCTGATCCTCATGTGGAAGGGCATCTCCTCCACGCCCAAGGGCAAGTACGTCCTGGACAAGTTCCTCCTCTACATGCCCGTCTTCGGCGCGATCATCCACAAGTCGACGATCTCGCGCTTCGCCCGCACCCTGGGCACCCTGATCGCCTCGGGCGTGCCGATCCTCGAGTCGCTGAGCATCACCCGCGAGGCCACCGGCAACGACGTCATCGCCAAGGCGATCGACGACGTCCACGCGTCGATCAAGGAGGGCGAGTCGATCGCCAAGCCCCTCCAGGAGTCGGGCGTGTTCGACGACATGCTCGTCAACATGATCGACATCGGCGAGGAGACCGGTGAGCTCGACAAGATGCTCGTGAAGATCGCCGACAACTACGACGACGACGTCGACATCGCCGTCGAGTCGCTCACCTCGATCATCGAGCCGATCCTCATCGTCGGCATGGGTGGCGCGGTCGGCTTCATCGTCATCGCGCTGTTCCTCCCGCTGATCGAGCTGATCCAGAAGCTCTAGCCTGCCTGCTGCTCCGGGCAGGTTCTTCGGAGGCTCGATGCTCACGCCGAGGCCCGGCGCGAGGATCGAGCCTCCGGTGTTTTCGTGATCCTGGTCACGTAGGGGCGC
>JANJTH010000114.1 GCA_024711205.1 Planctomycetota bacterium
TCCGGTAGCGAATCGAGGTGGGAGCCCCTGCAGGGGCTCCCACCTCGATTCGCTACCGGACGATCGCGCGCCCGCTCTGGGCGTAGAAGGCGATCGGGTTGTCCCAGAGGACCTTGCGGATCGTCTCGGGCGGGTGCCCGCGCTTGCGCATCTCGAGCGCCGTGCGGGGGACGGAGAGCGCGTCGCTCGGGCCCCAGTCCGCGCTCGAGTTCACGAGCATGCGGTCGGTGCCCCACTCCTCGAGGATGTTCACGGCGCGCTCGGGCGTGAGCTTCGTGACCGGGTAGACCGTGTGGCCGGCCCAGCAGCCCCACGCGCGGCACAGCCCGATCGTCTCCTCGGTGTTGTGGTCGATCAGCGCCCGCTCGGGCGGGACCTCGTGCTCGCGGAAGATCTCGATGATCCGGGCCACGCCGGCCTTCTTGTTGCGGTGCGGCGTGTGGACCATGATCGGCAGGCCGTGCTTCTTGGCCAGCTCGATCTGCGCGCGGAGCGCCTCGAGCTCGGGCTCGGTGATGTCGTCGAACCCGACCTCGCCCACGGCCACGCACCGCTCGTGGACGAGGAACTGCTCGAGCTCGGCGAGGACCTCGCGGGCCAGCCCGCGGTCGTTCGCCTCGCGCGGGTTCAGCGCGATGCACGACGTGTGCGTGATCCCGTGCTGGGCCGCCCGGTCGGCCTCGAAG
Source organism: Planctomycetota bacterium (assembly GCA_024711205.1). GTDB lineage: Bacteria > Planctomycetota > J058 > J058 > J058 > JANJTH01. The sequence goes on from JANJTH010000114.1 coordinate 687, forward strand.
CGGAGGATGTGGTTGAAGTAGTCGCGGAAGGTCCCGGGCGAGGTCCGCGGCTCGCCGAGCCAGAACGACGGCTCGACCACGGCGCGGATCCCCGCGAGCGCCATGCGCTCGTAGTCGTCGGTCACGCGCGAGATCATGTGCACGTGCGGGTCGATCAGGTCCACGTCCGCCTCCCTGCCGCCCCTGCCAGGGCCGGCAGATCGTAGGGGCTCACGGCGCGCCCCTCAACCGCGGCGCGCCCGCGTCCGCGCGACGTGCGCGCGCGGGAGAAAATCCACGTCCGGCGCCGCGCCGCTTGCGGTATCCCCTTGGCATGGCTACGCTTCCAGGTGCGCGAGCGGGCGCCGGCGGGCCCGCTGGCGACGACGCGGGGCGGAAAGGGGTCCATGGGGCTGCGCGGGAGCGTCAGGGCGTTCAGCCTCGACGAGCTGCTCCAGTTCCTGTGCGCCAGCGGCCACCACGGCACGCTCCTCGTCACGCGCGGGGAGGGGCGGAAGACGCTCTACCTGCTCCACGGCGGGCTCTACTTCGAGCGCGCGACCTGGAGCTTCCGGCTCGGCGACGCGCTCGTGCGCCGCGGCGAGCTGACGCACGCGCAGCTCGCGCTCGGGCTCGAGCGGCAGGCCGCGTCGCCGGGGCAGCGGCTCGGCGACGTGCTCCGCGAGCTGGGCCTCACGACGCCCGAGCGGATCCTCGCGGCGCGCCGGTTCCAGGTCGAGGAGGAGGTCTACGAGCTGTTCGGCTGGGAGGACGCCTTCTTCGAGTTCGAGAAGGGCGCGCTCCCCGAGGGGTTCGAGGCCCGGCTCGGGGACCCGGAGGAGTTCCGGTTCGAGGTCCAGCCGGTCCTCATGGAGGCCGCCCGGCGCCGCGACGAGTGGCATCAGATCCGCGAGGCGCTGCCGAGCGAGCGGCGCCTGCTCGTCCTGTCCGAGCGCGAGGGGGCCTGGGAGCGCGCGACCGAGCTCCTCGTCGAGCGCGGCTCGAAGGCCGCCACGCCGGACGGCGTGTTCGACGGCAGCACGCCGCTGGCCGACCTGCCCCGCCTGCTCGGGCTGTCGCGGTTCGAGTCCCAGTCGCTCGTGGCCCGGCTCGTGGGGCAAGGCGACGTGCGCCCGCTCACGCGCCAGGAGCTCGAGGGGCGGTTCCAGGCGGCCCTCGGGGCCGACGTCGACCTGGCGCTGCGCCTGTACGAGGCCGCGCTCGAGTCGCCCGACTTCGAGGCCCGCGGGCGGTTCCTCGACCGGCTGCTGTTCGGCAGCGCGGCCTTCCGCGGCGCGGCGCAGGCCCGCCCGCTCACCTTCGGGGCGCGCTTGACCGGCCGGCGCGCCTTCGAGCTGCTCCTGTGCCTGTTCCGCCAGGGCGTCGCCGCGGCCGTGCACGCGCGCGAGGAGGGCCGCGCGCTCGCCCTCGGGGTCTCGCGATCGGCGCTCGTGGCGCGCTTCCCCGACGGCGGCCCCGCCGCCGACCCGCTCACGCATCTCGTCGCGCGGGGCGCCCTGCCCGAGCCCGTCGCCGCGGAGCTCCGCGAGGCCGCGAAGGCGACCGGGGGCGCGCTCGAGGACCTCGTCGTGGGCGGCGGGCGCGCCCCGCGGGATGCGTGGCTCCGCGCGCTCAAGGACGCCGTCCTGGCCGAGCTGTTCGGCGTGTTCTTCATGCGCCGGCCGCACCTCGAGGTCACGACCGGCGCCTTGACCCGGGCCGCCGGCGGAGAGCGCGAGCTCGAGGTCCAGCTCACGGCTGGCCTCCAGGCCGAGGTCATGCGCGAGCTGCGGCACTGGGAGACCATGCTCGCGGCGATCCCCTCGGTGCGGGCGGTGTTCCTGCGCGCGGGGGCCGACGCGGCCGCGCCGGCGCCCCCCGACGACCCGCTGGCCGCGTTCGACGGGCGGAGCTCGCTCGAGGAGCTCCTCCGCGCGCAGCGCCGCCCGCCCCACGAGTTCTTCACGTGGGTGTTCGAGCAGGTCCAGGCGGGGGCCCTCGCGCCGCTCGACGGCGAGGGCTACCGCGCGCGCATCGGCGAGGCGATCGCGGCCCGGCAGCGCTCGGCGGCCATCCGCTTCGCCACCGCCGCGATCGAGGCCGGCGTCGAGGTCGACCGCTTCGCCTCGGTCCTCCGCCAGCTCGAGGCGCAGGAGGCGGAGGTCGCGCTGCGGTCCGAGCGCCACGCGCTGCGCGGAGACCTCGCGAGCTACTCGCTCGCCGAGGTGCTCCAGTCGTTCTACATGGGCAAGCGCTCGGGCACGCTGCGGGTCGAGGCCCGGGAGGGCGACGAGCTGCGCGCCCGGCAGATCTACTTCGACAAGGGCGACGTGTTCCTGCTCGCGGGCGACGACACGCAGATGGCCGAGGACGACCTCGAGGGCGCCCTGCTCACCTCCGGCAACCTCACGGAGGACCAGCTCGCGGCCGCGTCCGCGAGCCAGATGAAGGACGAGGTCTACGAGATCTTCCTCTGGGAGGGCGCCGAGTTCGAGTTCGTCGCCGACTACCTCCCGCCCGAGTTCTACGCCGCGAGCTCGCTGCGGCGGATCCGCCTCAAGACGAGCAGCTTCCTGCTCGAGGCCGTGCGGCGCGCGGCCGAGTGGGAGGAGGTCCGCCGGATCCTCCCCGACGACGGCATGGTGCTCGAGTTCCCCTCGACCGAGGCGAAGCTCCAGGCGATCTCGACCCACGGGACCGAGGGGCTCCTGCTCCTCGTCGACGGCCGGCATCCGATCGCCGAGCTCGTGCGGATCTCGGGCGTGCGCCGGTTCCAGGCCCTGTCCCTGCTCGCGGAGCTCGTCCGCGCCGAGCTGCTCAAGCCGATCGACCTGGCCGCGAAGATGAAGGCCGAGGACCGGGCGATCGTGAGCTCGGACCTCCCGACCTCGGGCGTGATCGAGCCCGGCTTCGTGGGCCAGCTCCAGTTCGTGGCCACGCTCCAGGACCTGGCCGGCGCCGGGTTGACGGGCGTGATGCGCCTCACGGACGGGCGCCGCAGCAAGGAGATGGCGCTGATCGAGGGGGTCCCGTACCGCACCCAGCCGTACCGCCCCCCCGCGGGCGCGAACGGCGCGGACCTCACGGACGCCTCGACCGCCGACGCCGCGCAGGACGTGAGCGAGTGCTTCTCGTGGGCCGGGGCCCGCTTCGAGCTGCTCGTCGACACGCTCCCCCCGCGCCTCGCCGATCCGGAGGCGCGGGCCCCGCTCCGCCTCGACCCCGACTTCTTCTTCGACCTGTTCGCCGAGGCGGGCGAGCGCTGGGGCGCGGTCGCCGAGGTCGTCCCGCGCGACCAGAGCGTCGGCTTCGTCGACGACGACGCGCGCGAGAAGGCGCGCCGGCGCGCCGGCGCGCACCCGGACCTCGTCGACCTCGTCGACGGCGTGCGGACGCCCGAGGAGATCGCGCGCACGTCGCAGCGCCGCTTCGCGAGCCTGTCCTGGCTCGCGACCCTGTTCGAGGAGGGGCTCGCGGAGGTCAAGGAGCCCGCCGCCGCCGCGACCGACGACGAGTGGGACCTCTCTCTCTGAAATGCAGCGGGTATGGGGCGCTCCGCAGGAGCGCCCCATACCCGCTGCATTTCAGATGGGGGTCGGGTGGGGGTCGGTCGTAGCGGGACGCCGCGGCCCAACCACCGGGACGCCCTCCGCAAGCGGAGCTCTTCCCGTTCCCGCGGTCGTGCGACCGCCCTCTCCGTCTTCCCTTGCCCTTGCCCTAGCCCTCCCTCCTTCCCCACTTCCCTCCTTCCCTTCTCGCCCCCGCCCCCGGAGAATGGCGCGGTGACGGCGAGTCGTGAGCAATCCCCGCCCCTCGGGGTCGCGCGCCAGGGCGCGGTCGTCGACCCCGCGGCTTCCACCGTCGCGCTCCCCCCCCGCGAGCGCGCCGAGACCCCCGTCGTCCCCGCCCCCGCCCCCGTCTCCGCGACGATCGACGTCCCGCCGCCGCACCCCGACCTGCCGCCGCCCGCCGACCTGGCCGACACGCCGCGGCCGGCCTCGGGCGGGGGCCGCCCGGCCGCGCCCGTCGACCCGCAGCCGGGCACCCGCGTCGGGCGGTTCCAGGTCCTCGAGGAGGTCGGCCGGGGCGGCATGGGCGTCGTCTACCGGGTGTTCGACCCGGACCTCCGCCGCGAGGTCGCGCTCAAGCTCCTCGCGCGGCTCGGCGACGACCAGGTCCGGGAGCTCGAGCGCTTCCGCCGCGAGGCCGCGCTCGCGAGCAAGCTGCGCCACCCGCGGATCGTCGGCGTCTACGCGTTCGGCGAGCTCGAGGGGCGCCCCTACTACACGATGCCCCTCGTCGAGGGCCGCTCGCTCAAGGACGAGGTCGCGCACGGCGGCCCGCTCGAGCCGCGCCGCGCCGCGCGGATCTGCGAGGAGCTCGCGCTCGCGATCGACGCCGCGCACCAGCAGCGCGTCGTGCATCGCGACCTGAAGCCGGCCAACGTGCTGCTCGACCCCGACGACGGCCCGCTCGTCCTCGACTTCGGGCTCGCCAAGGACCTGGGGCACGGCCCCGACCTCACCCGCTCGGGCGAGGTCCTGGGCACGCCGTGCTACATGGCGCCCGAGCAGGCCCGCGGCGACCACCACCACGTCGACCACCGCGTCGACGTCTACGCGCTCGGCGCGATCCTCTACGAGCTGCTCACGGGGCAGCCGCCCTACGACGGCGCGTCGGCCAACGACGTGATCCAGCAGATCCTCACGCGCGACCCGGCCCCGCCGCGGGCGGTCCGGCCCGACGTGCCCTACGAGCTCGAGACGGTCCTGCTCAAGGCGCTCGTCCGCGAGCCGTTCCTCCGCTACCAGACGGCCGGGGCGCTCGCCGAGGACCTGCGGCGGTTCCAGCGCGCCGAGCGGGTCACGGCGCGCCGGCCCGGGGTCGCGGCCCTCGCCTACCGGTTCGTCCGCGCCCACCGCGCGGCCACGGCGCTCCTGGCGCTGCTCGTGCTCACCGTGGCGCTCGGCGCGAACTTCTACCGGCGGAGCGGCAACCGGGTCGCGGCCCAGAAGGGGAGCGAGAACGCGCTGCACCACCTCGGGCTCGCGCGGGGCGCCGAGGGGCGCGGCGACCTCGAGCTCGCGGCGCGCAGCTACTACAAGGCGTTCATCCTGGCGGAGGAGGCCTACTCCGTCCTGCCGGGCAACGAGGCGGTCCGGGCGCGCTTCCTCGACTGCGCGCGCGCGCGGGCCGGCTTCGCCGAGGTGCGCGAGAACTGGACGCTCGCCGAGGAGCTGCGCGAGCGGATCCACCGGATCACGGGCGACGAGGGCGACGCGCGCGCGCTCCGCTCGGCCCGCGGCCTGGCGGAGGTCACCGTGGGCGGCCTCGGCCCGGCCGACGCGCTCGACTTCTTCGCCTGGGACCGCGGCGTGGGCGCGGTCGACTCGAGCCAGCGGGCGCGCGCCACGGCCGAGCAGGCCCAGGTCTCGCTCCGCGCCGGGAGCTGGCTCGCGGTGCTCCGCCCGGCCGGCCGCGAGGACGACGCGGACCTGCCGCGCTGGCTGCTCGCGCTCGGGCGCGGGCGCAGCGCCGACCTCGTCGTGCACGACCCCGGCCCCGCGCCCCCGGGCATGGTGTTCGTCCCCGAGGCCGAGCTCGTCGTCGGCCGCGCGGGCGGCGACGCCGACGAGGTCCCGCGCGTGACGCGGGCCGGCCCGCTCTGGATCGACCGGACCGAGGTCACGATCTCCGAGTACCGCGCGTTCCTCGCGCAGGTCGAGCGGCGCGGCCACGCGGCGTGCGGCCCCGCGTGCCCGGGCGGGTCGCACCGCCCGCCCGGGTTCCCCGAGCGGCGCGGGACGCCCGAGGCCGAGCTCCGGCCGGTCACGGGCGTCTCGTGGTTCGACGCGACGGCCTTCGCGCGCTGGGCCGGCAAGCGCCTGCCGACGGAGGCCGAGTGGGAGCTCGCCGCGGGCGCGGTCGACCAGCGCGTCTACCCGTGGGGCGACCGCTGGGAGGCGAGCCGCGCCAACTTCCAGCGCGACGACCCGGCCCCCGTCCTCGACTACCCGGGCGACGAGAGCCCCTACGGCGTCGTCGGCCTGGCCGGGAACGTCGACGAGTGGTGCGCCGACGCGCAGGCGGCCCCCGGGGCGGAGGAGGCCGTCGGGCGCGCGGTCCGCGGCGGCGTCTGGTACTACCAGCCCGAGCGCGGGGGGCGGATCTTCGACCGGACCTGGGCGCTCCCGGAGGACCGCTTCCGCGACACGGGCTTCCGCTGCGCCCGCGACGCGCCGCGCGGGGGCGCGCCGGTCCCGCTCGGGGTGCCGCGCCCCCCCGAGCCCGCCGCGCGCGCGGCCGCGGGCCCCCCGGTCGTCCTGCGGGTCGCGGCGGGGCCGGGGGTCGTCCCCGCCTCCGCGGGCGCCGCCTTCGCGCGCGCCCACGCGGCGTCGCGCGGGGTGGCCGTCGTCGTGACGCAGGCGCACGCGGCCTGGCGCCCGGGCGAGCTGCTCGGGCTGCTCGAGGCGCGCGAGGTCGACCTCGTGGCGGTCGGCTGCGACGCGGCGCGCGCCGTGATCGAGTCCGGGCTCGTGCAGCCGCTCGAGCTCGAGCGCGATCCGGAGCTCCTGCCCGCCTTCCGCCGCCCGCCGTTCCTCCAGCGCGAGGGGCGCTCGTTCGGGGCGTGCTTCGCCTGGGGGCGCCGGTGGCTCGTCTCGGCCGACCCCGCGCTCACGCCGACCGGCTGGGACGCGCTGTGGTCCGAGGCGGCGGCCGGGCGGGTCGCCCTGTTCGACGACGCGGTGGGCGCCGTCGAGCTCGCCGCGCGTGCGCTCGGGCTCGCGCCGGTCGAGGACCTCTCCGACGACGCGCTCGCCCGGGTCGAGGACGCGCTCGAGCGGCTGCTCCGCGCGGGCGCCACGCCCTGGCGGACCCCGGCCGAGGCCGCGCGCCTCGTGCTCCTCGGCCGCGCCCGGCTCGTCGACGACCCCGGCCCCGTCGCGCGGGAGCTGGCCCGGCACGGGGTCGCGACGGAGCGGCGCGCCCCGCCGGGGGCGGCCTGGATCACGTGCTGGACGGTCGGCGCGCACGTCGACGGCCCCGCGCTCGCGGCCGCGCGCGCCTGGGTGGACTGGACGCTCGGGCCGGAGGCCCAGCGCGACCTGCACGTGACGGCCGGGTTCGAGCCGACGAACGGGCGGACGATCCGCCTGCTCGACAAGCGGTCGGCGCGCGAGCGGGTCCGCTCGCAGCGCGACCGGGTCGACTCGCTCGACCGCTGGCGCGAGGTCCCCCGCCGCGACCGCTACGAGCAGGTGTGGGCGCGCGCGAGGGCGCGCGCGGCCGAGGCGGAGGGGGAGTGAGCCCGCCCCTCGGGCGCGACGGACCCGACCCGGGCGGGCCCCGGCGCGCCGCGCCAGCCGCCGCCCTGCCCGGCGCCGCCCGCGCCGCCGACGACGACGTCGTGCGCGAGGAGCCGCTCGTGATCGAGGTGGGCGCCGAGCAGGTGCTCACGCTCCGGACGCCGGGCGACGACGCGGACCTCGCGCTCGGGTTCCTGCTCGGCGAGGGGATCCTCGCGGGCGCCGACGACGTCGCCGGGATCGAGCTCTCGGCGCGCACCGACGAGGACGGCGCGGCCGTCGACGTCGCCCGCGTCGCGCTGCGCCCGGGCCTGGCGCTCGGGCCGTTCCAGCGGGCGCGCCTGAGCCGGGCCCACGCGATCCGCCCGTCGTGCGGGCTGTGCGGGCTGGCCTCGCCGGCCGGGCTGACGCGGGGCCTCCCGCGCCTCGACCCCGGCGCGCCGCGCGTGTCGCTCGACGGCCTCCGCGCCCTCGTGTCGGCGCTGCGCGCGCGGCAGCCGCTGTTCGCGGCGACGGGGGGCTGCCACGCGGCCGGCGTGTTCGAGGCCGAGTCCGGCGCGGCCTGGGCCGTGGCCGAGGACGTGGGGCGGCACAACGCGCTCGACAAGGCGCTCGGGCGCGCGGCGCGCGAGGGGCGCGACCTGGCGCGCGCCGCGGTCGTGCTCTCGGGGCGCGCCGGGAGCGAGCTCGTGCTCAAGGCGCTCCGCCTCGGCGTGCCCGTCGTCGCCGCGGTGTCCGCGCCGAGCTCGCTCGCCGTCGAGGTCGCGCTCGAGGCCGGGCAGACGCTCGTCGCGTTCGTCCGCCCGGGCGGGGGGCGGGTCTACGCGGACGACGGGCGGGTCGTCGCGTCCGCCGAGCGCGCCGGGGCGGCGCGGTGAGCGGCAGCGAGCGCGTCCCCTGGGCGGCGGCCCGCCTCGACGGCCTCGTCGTCGCCGAGCCCGTCGACGCGCGGGGCGACCGCGCCGCGGGCGCGCCCCTGCTCCGGCTCGCGCCGGGCC
>JANJTH010000120.1 GCA_024711205.1 Planctomycetota bacterium
GCCCTCGCGGCCGCGCTGGCCGCGGTCGCCGAGGGCGACGACCGGGCGGGCGGCGCGCCGGCGTGGCTCGGCGCGGCGGTCCCCGGGCTCGACCTCCCCGCGGTCGCCTGGGCGCTCCTGCACGCCGGGGCGCTCCTCGCCCTCCTCGAGGCCCGCTACCTCGGCTGGTCGCGCGGGGCGCCCGCGGCCCCGCTCCTCGCCCTCCAGGCGGGCTGGCTCCTCGCGCTGGGCGCCGTGGCCGCCGCGCTCCCGCCCGAGCGCTGGCTCCCGGGCGCCGCGCTCGTCGGGGCCGCGCTCGCGGGCTGCGCGCTCCTCGCGCTCGGAACCGTCGCCCCTGCCCCTGGCGCGGCGTCTGGCGGGGCCGCCCGGTAGCATCGGACCTCGAGGCGCCCCGACGCGGGCGCGGTGAGGTGTCGGGGTGGGCGACGACCCGTTGATCGGCCGCGACTTCGCAGGCTGGGTGCTCGAGCGCAAGATCGGCCAGGGCGGCATGGGCTCGGTCTACCTGGGCCGCCGCGCGGGCGACGCGACGCCCGCCGTCGTCAAGTTCCTGGCCGAGGAGCAGGCCCACAACCCGACCTGGCGCGGGCGGTTCTTCCGCGAGGCCCGCGTCATGGAGCAGATGCAGCACGAGCACATCGTCGCCGTGCACGCGGTCGTGGACGAGGCCGTGCCGTTCATCGTCATGGAGTTCGTGGACGGCGAGGGCCTCGACGCGCGGCTCGAGCGCGAGGGCGCGCTGCCGCCGGCCGAGGCGGCGCGCGTCGCGCGCGACATCGCGCGCGGCCTCGCCTACGCGCACGAGCGCAGCGTGATCCACCGGGACATCAAGCCGGCGAACGTGCTCCTGACCCGCGACGGCGCGGTCAAGGTCCTCGACTTCGGCCTGGCCAAGAGCGTCGCGTCGGACGACGGCCTGAGCCTGGCCGGGCAGGTCCTCGGCACGCCGCACTACATGGCGCCCGAGCAGTGGGGCGACCACCAGGCGGACGCGCGCGCCGACGTGTTCGCGCTCGGGGCCTCGCTCTACCAGCTCGCGACCGGGGCGCTCCCGTTCCAGGGCGAGAGCGCGCAGGAGATCTCGCGCCGGGCCCACGCCGCCGACTTCGTCCCGCCGCGCGCGCTCGCGCCCGACCTGCCCGAGGACCTCGAGCTCGTGATCCTGCGCGCGCTCGTCCCCGACCGGCAATTCCGCTACCAGGGCGCGCAGGCGCTCGCCGACGACCTCCAGCGCGTGCTCGACGGCGCGCCCGTCGCGGTGCCCTGCCTCGTCGGGCCCGACGGCGTCCGCCAGCCGCTCCTGCCCCACGCGGCCTACACGGTCGGGAGCGCGCCCACGGCCGGCGTCCGGCTCGACGACCCCTCGGTGGCCCCCGAGCACGCGACGCTCACGCTCTCGCCGGCGGGCTGGATCGTCCGCGACCTGGGCGGCGGCACCGCGGTCGGGGGCGTACGCACGACGCGCGACGTCCTGCTCAAGGACGGCGACGAGGTGCGCTTCGGCGAGGTGGCGTGCCGGTTCCACGACGGGGGGCTCGGCGCGCGGCTCCGGACCGGGGCGGGCGCCGCGCGCCCCACCGAGCGCGCCCCGGCCTACGTGTTCGAGGCGCTCGTGCGGCTCTCCGACCGGCGCTGCGTGCTCGCCCTGATCGAGGACCTCGACCGCCGGCCCCAGCAGCTCCTGCTCGAGGCGACGCGCGCCGAGCTCGCGCCGCTGTGGGGCGAGGAGACCGCGGCGGCGGCCGCGGCCGCGCTCGAGAAGGCGCAGCGCCGCGCCCGGACGCGCCTGCCGGCCCAGCTCTTCACGATGACCCACGAGAACCTGGGCGACGACGTGGCCGCCTGGCTCGCCTGGTGGGAGCAGGCCCAGGCCGCCTACCCGGGGCAGGTCGCCGCCGCCCTGCCGCCCGCCGACGCCGCGCTCCGGATCACGCAGGGCGAGCCGGAGCCGCGCGACGTGCTCCTGCCGGCCGACCGCGACGCGTTCACGCTGGGGCGCGACCCGGGCTGCGACGTGGTCCTGACGAACCGGGCCGTCTCCCGGCTGCACGCCCGGATCGAGCGCCTCCACCGCCGGCTCGTGCTCCGCGACGGCGGGAGCCGGCTCGGGACGCTCCTCAACGGGGAGCGGGTCCAGGCGGCCCTGCTCGAGTCGGGCGACACGATCGCGCTCGGGAAGGTCGAGCTCGTGTTCGGCGGCGCGCCGCCGGCGGCCGTGCTCCCGGGCGACGACCCCGAGGAGGACGCGGTCTGGGTCCACCCCGACGTCTACCTGGCGCTCGAGGGCCTGCGCCACCCGAGCACGGTCCTGGCCTCGCTGCGCTTCCTCTACCTCGCGGCGGACGAGGCGCTGATCGCGGCCGGGGCGGCGCGCCTCTTCCCGGACGAGCAGGACCGCGCGCGGGGCGTCGACGCGCTCACGAAGGTGCTCCACAAGCGCGCGACGGAGGCCGGGCACGTGCTCACGGCCGTGCTCGGCCCCGACCCCGGCGACTGGTGGCAGGCGGCCTACGAGGCGGCGTGTCCGTCCTTGCCGACCCAGGCCAACCCGCTCGGCTGGTTCGACGGCGCCGGGGGCTGAGCGGGTCGCGAGCGCTCAGGAGCGCGCAGGCTCTTCCCGCTCCCGTTCCCGCGGTCGTGCAGGGGCATTGCCTTCAATGTGCGGCCAGCACGCAGGCGATCGGCCCCTCCCGGCCCTGAACGGCTTCAGCGCGTCGACCGCGCCTCCAGCGCGTCGAGCGCCGCCCGGACGAGCCGGGCCTCGGGGGCCGCGCCCGGCGCGAGCAGGCGCGCGCGCCGCGCGAGCGCCGCGCGCGCCTCGCCGCGC
>JANJTH010000138.1 GCA_024711205.1 Planctomycetota bacterium
CGCCGCCGGCCTCGCCCGCGCCGTCGGCGGGGCCGGCCGGGGGCGCGGGTCGGTCGACGGCTCGGGCCGCTGACGCCGGGGCGACCTCGACCGCGTCGAGGCGACGCGCGAGCTCGGCCAGCCGCGCCTCGAGCGCGGCGAGCCGCTCCTCCGCCGGGGCCCGGCACCCCGCGAGCCCTGCGAGCGCGGCCACGGCGACCCACCCGGGGATCCGGACCGCCCGAGCCTGGCCGCCCCCAGCTCCACGCGACGACGTCATGGGCGCATGGTGCGCGCGAGGCCCGGCCGGGTCAATCCGGGGCCCCGCCGGCCGCAGGATCGCCGCCCGGAGGCCCGACAGGCCCGGGTCCGAAGACTCCGAGCGGAACCGAGCGCTCGCGGGGGCCGAGGCCGCCGGCACGCGCCGCGGTCGGGGGCGGCGGATAGTCTCCTCGGCGCGCGGCGCCACCGCGCCGCGCGCCGCCCCGGAGTCCCCGCCCATGTCCGCTCGCCGCTCCACGGTCGCCTGCTCGGCCACCCTGCTCCTCGTCGCGCTCGCCACCGGCTGCAGCGCGACCCCGTCCTACGAGCTGCGCCGGCCCGACGTGCCGGTCGCGGTCGAGCTCGTGGCCACCCGCAACGGGCTCGACCGGCGCGACCTCGACGGCGCCTGGGCCGAGGCCCTCCGGGGGGCCGCGGCCGATCCGGCCTCGCAGGCGCTCTTCGCCCGGCTCCTCCGCGGCGTCGACGTCCGCCTCGAGGCAGCCGCGGCCGACGACCGCGAGGTCCTGCTCGCCCCCGTCCCCGAGGGCCTCGAGCTCGTGGTCCGCGTGGCCGACCTCGAGGCCCGCGTCCCGGGCGCCGGCGTCCAGGCCAGCGGGACCGCCGCGCGCGCCCCGCTCGTCCGCAAGCTCACGATCGCGATCAAGGGGCAGGCCGGCGTCGCGTGGGAGGTCGACCCGAAGGTCCCGGTCGGCGAGAAGCTCGACCCGCTCATGCGCCGCGCCGTCACGGCGTTCGCGGATCAGCTCGACCCCGTCGCGACGCCGATCCGCCTCGTCCTCGAGGAGTGGATCGCGCGCAAGGCCCCCGACTGGGAGGTCCGCGGGTCGACCGAGCTCCCGCTCGTCGTGCCGGCGGGGCGCCACGCCAGGCTGCTCGAGGACCGGATCGAGGCGTACAGGGCCCGCGTCCGCTGGCGCACCCACTAGCAACCAGCGGGAGCGGCCCGGATCTTCGGCCTCCAGCGGCGCTGGAGGCCTCGACCGAGCGAGCTCCGCGAGCTCGCTCGGCGTCGTTGCTCCCCGCTGGTGGTGGCCCGCACCGCGGCGCTCGTCGCGCCTCGTCGGGGCCGCACCCGCGGGCTGCTGGCCAGCCCGCGGGAGCGGCCGCGTCCTGGGCCCCAGCGAAGCCGGGGCGCGGGCCCGGAGCGAGCCGGCGCGCACGAACGTGGGCAAGGCGAGCGAGGGGCCGCGGGGCCGGTGGAGTGGGCGAGCGAAGCGAGCCCGCTCCACAGCAGGCCCAATCTTCGCCGAAGGTCTACAGGCCGAGCCGGCGGATCACGTCGCGCAGGAGCGCGGGCTTGTTCGTGAGGATCTCGTGGACCCCCACGCCGATCACCTCGCGCAGCTCGAGCTCGTCGTCGAGCGTCCAGGTCACGAGCCGCACGTCGAGGTCCTCCGCGGCGATCCGCGCGCGGTCCCGCCGGAGCGCCGTCAGGTAGTAGCCGTACTGGCCGCCGAGCTTGGGCACGACCGGGCGCCCGATCGAGCCGAACGCGTTGCCGAGCCGCACCGCCTCGCGCACGGCGCTGTGGTCGCCGCCCGGGACGATCGCGTTCGTGATCTCGACGTCGAGCGTCGCGGCCATGGGGCCGGTCGCCGCCTGCACGCGGCGCAGCAGGCCCTCGTCGGGCGTCATGAGGACCGAGCAGCCGCGCAGCCCGTGGCGGTCGAGGGTCGCGCCGATCCGCCGGCCGAACTGCTGGTGCGAGGCGAGCGGCAGGTCCCCCGGCACCTTGAGGTCGAGGAACACGCGGCGCAGGCCGGCCCGCCTGCAGGCGGCGAGCGCCTCGTCGAGCGTCGGGACGACGGCGCCCCGCCCGACGTTCGGCCCCGCGTAGCCGAGCTCGCGCCGGACCTCGGCCGTCGTGAGCTCGTGGACGGGGCGGCGCGCGCTCGCGCCCAGGTTCGGCCAGGTCGGGCGCGCGGGCACGCCGCCCTCGAGGCCCAGGTTGCGCAGGACCGAGAGGAACCCGGCGGGCGACGCGTCGTGCCAGAGCACGACCTCGCCGTCGCGCGTGAGGCACAGGTCGATCTCCACCCCGTCGGCGCCGTTCCGCGCGGCCGCCTCGATCGCCGGCACCGTGTTCTCGGCGGCGGCGATCGGGTCGCCGCGGTGCCCGATCACGAGCGGCTTGCGCCAGGCGAGCGCGTCGAGCACGACGCGGCGGACCGCGCCGCCCCGGACGTCGGTGAGCGCGCCCGTGGCCTCGTGGAGCTTGCCGTGTGCGCGGGCCGCGTCGAGGACGTGGTGGGCCGCGAGCTTGCGCGCGTCGCGGTCGGTCGACCCGACGAGCGCTCGCACGAGGGCCGCCGCGCGCGGCCCCGTCGTCGCGAGCGCCGCGAGTCGATCGTGGAAGGCGAGGTCGTCGTGCGAGCCCACGAGCGCCTCGAGGCGACCCGCGCGCCCGAGGAGGTCGAGCACGAGCCCGCCGTGGCCCTCCTGGCCGCGGGTCGGGCGCGGCATGGGCGAGGGCGGCTGCGGCGCGTAGCGGGCGAAGAAGCCGTCGAGCCAGGCCTCCTCGCGCGCGCCCGTCGGCCCCCGCGTGAGCGCGTCGACGAGGCGGGCCTTCTCGGCGGGCGAGGCCAGGTCCACGTCGATCCAGCGGAGCGCGGCGACGTCGCCCGGGCGCCCCGTGCGGAGCGCCTGGTCGAGGTAGCGCCGGACGGCGGCGTTCGTCGCGGGGTCGAGCGCGAGCTCGTCCGCGTCGGTGAACCAGCCCCCGTCGTAGGGCGACGGCTCGCGGCGGTCGCGCCGATCGTGCGTGCCCCCGGGCTCGCCCGGCGCCGGGCCGGCCAGCCCGTCCTGGGCGCTCCCCGGCGCGGCGAGCGCGGCGGCCACGAACACGACGGCGAGGCGGATTCGAGCGTGACGGCGCATGCGCCTCGACTCCGCACAAGCCGGGCCAGCCGCGTCGCAGGCGGCGGCGCGCACCGAACCCCTTGCGCGTGAACGCTCTGCCCCCTGGCGCGACCCGTCCGCGGCGCCCCTCCCCGAGCACAAGTCCCGTCCGCACAGGGCGCACGACGCGGGGGGGCCGTTCGTCACGCCCGGAGGGGCCGATTTCGCCATGTGCTCACGCCGGGTCGATCCGGGTCGGTGGCGGCACGCACCCGCCGCGCCCCGGACGGGGCCCATGGTACGCTCGCGCGCGGCCAGCGCCGCGGGCGCCTGGCCGGGAAGCAGCGCCGCGTGATCCGGGTGTGGGTGACGCTCAGGGACCATGCGGTCGGCCAGTTCGACCTCGCGGGCCCCCGGATCCGGATCGGGCGCAACCCGGACAACGAGGTCCAGATCGACAGCATGAACGTCTCGCGGTTCCACTGCGAGCTCGTGCGGGCCCCGGGCGACGGCGCGTTCGTCGTGCAGGACCTGGGCAGCAACAACGGCACGTTCCTCAACGGGGCCCGGATCCAGCGCGCCGAGGTCCGCCCGGGCGACGTGCTGTCCGTGGGGTCGTTCCAGGTCTCGTTCCAGGTCCAGGAGGGCGCGGCCCCCGCCGCGGACGCCGTCGAGCCCTGCCGCGACGAGGCGCGCACGCTCGCCGAGCTCGCGGCCCCGCTGCGCGGCTTCCTCCTGCTCCAGAACCGCCCCGGCCCGCCGATCGCGCTCGAGCGCGACGTGTTCCAGCTCGGCGCCTCGCCCGCGGCCGACCTCGCCGTCGAGGGCCCGCCCAAGGCCGCGCTGATCGTGCGCGGGCACGGCGGCTTCCAGCTCGTGAACGTGGACCCCGGCGCGCCGGCGCGCGTGGCCGGCGCGCCCGTCGCCGACCGCGCCTGGCTCGCCGACGGGGACGAGCTGGAGGTCCGCGGGCTCCGCTGCTCCTTCCACGAGGGGGCGCCCGACGGCGGCGAGAGCACGATCCTCGTCGACGCGCCCCCCTGGCGCCCGCGGCCCTGACCGCGGGCCCTAGTCCGTCGGCGCCGCGCCGCCCGTGAGGCCGAGCTGCTCGTCCCGCGCGAGCTGACGGGCGCGCAGGCGGTCGACCGGGAGGCCGAGCTCCTGCACGGGGAAGTCGCCGCGCTCCTCGACGAGGCCGACGTCCTCGCACCAGCGCTGCTGCACGGTCGACTCGAGCCCGTCGAGGCGGACGCGCCGCTCGACGACGAGCGTGCGCGGGCCCCAGCGCGGGTGCGCCTCGAGCGCCGCCACGCGCGCCTCGAGCGTCGCCTCGACCCCGTCGATCCGCCCCGCCCAGGACCAGGTCCGCCCGGGCTCGAGCGGGGCCACGAGGAGCGGCTGCGGCGGCTCGAGCGCGGCGAGCGCGCCCCCGACCCGCCGCCACCCCACGAGGAGCCGGTCCCCCGCGGGGCGCACCCACTCGGCGGCGAGGACGGGCAGCCGGCGCGCGTCGTCGAGGACGACCTCGAGGGCGGCGTGCGGCGGCGCCCCGGGCGCGGGCGCCTGCCAGCCCTGCCGGCGGAGGAGGAGGAACACCGGGGGCCCCGACCCGTCGCCCCACTGCGCCATGACGCGCCGCGGCGGGGCCGGGTCGAGCGGGCACCAGCGCGCGAGCGCTGGGTCGAGCGCCGCGAGCGCCGCCGTCGGGGCCTGCGCGGGCGCGGGCCCTCCGGCGCCGCGCGGGCAGCCGACGAGCGCGAGCGGCGCCGTCAGCGCCAGCGCGACCTGCGCTCGGCGCAAACCGCTCAGAACATGACCCCCACGCCGGCCACGAGCGACCAGTGACCCGCCGGGGTGATGTGCCGCTCGAAGATCCCGACCCCGTCGGCGGGCGAGCGCGCGCCCCGCAGCGCGTCGTCGATCTGGCCCGTGTCGACGAGGCGGACCGACATGCCGAGCTCGAACGTGAGCAGCCCGAGGAGCGCCTGGACCCCGAAGTCGACGTCGAAGTCGCTGTCGATCGAGCCCTCGTACTCGATCCCGTCGCCGTAGCCGTAGACGCGCACGACGAAGCCCTCGTCGGCCCACACGACGGCGGAGGCGCCCAGGCGATAGCGGATCGCCTGCCGCCCCTCCTCGGCCTGGACCCCGGCCAGGTTCGCGTGGACGGCGAGGTAGCGGTTGAGGAAGTCGAAGGTCGCCGCGACGCCGTACTCGAAGCGGGCGAAGTCGCCGACGTCGGGCTCGCCCGAGGGGAGCTTCCCGAACGCGAACGGCGAGAGCACGACGGGGCCGAGCCCCCAGGCGACCTTCGCCGCGACGTCGAGGTCGCCCCAGCCCTGGTCGTAGCGGGCGCGCGGGCTGGGCTGGCCGTCGAACTCGATCCCGTCGCGGCGGTAGACGAACGGCAGCCGGACGGACGCGTCGAGGAGCCCGAGCGCCGACGCGCCCCCGTAGAGGGTGAACTCGTGCGACTGCTGGTTGCGGGCGGCCCGGAAGGCCGAGCGGAACTTGTGCTCGAGGACCGTCACGTCGTAGCGCGCGCCCGCGCGGATCGAGAGGACGGCCGGGACGCGCGCGTCGACCATGTCGCGCATGCCGGTGAGGCCGAGCGTGCCGGGGAACCCGATCGCCGGCTCGGCGTCGGACTCCTCGGCGAGGGCCCCCGGCGCGAGCGCGAGCGCGGCCGCGAGCGCGAGCCAGGCCGCGCGGGGGCGGGGGGTCGGACGAGCGGGCGCGCGGTCGTGCATGGGGCTCTCCCTGGCGAGGCCGGATCCGGGGTGGGGTCAGCGCCGGCGGACGGCCCGGAGCTGCACGTTCTCGAGCAGCCGGCGGACGCGCGCCTCGGCGTCGCCGACGTACTGCACGAAGCGCACGCCGGCGGACCAGCCCGCGCCGTCGCGCGCGCGGACGACGCGGCGCACCTCGCCCTTGATCCGCACCGGCTCGGGGAAGGCGGGGCAGTCGATCGCGAAGCAGAGCACGTCGCCGACCTCGTAGTCCTTGTCGCGGCCGACGAAGCGCATGCCCGTCAGCGAGAGGTCCTCGAGCGCGCGCGGCTCGTGGTAGGCGTCGCCGCCGGGGAAGCCCTCGCGCGCGTAGCGGACGATCGCGTCCTTCACGGCGATCCGCATGGCGCGCCGGCGCTCGGCCGCCGCGCTCGCCCGCCCGGCGCGCGACTCGACGCCCGAGGCGACGCCCGACGGGGCGACGCCCTGCGCGGACGCGCCGCGCCCGGGCCCGGGGCGC
>JANJTH010000150.1 GCA_024711205.1 Planctomycetota bacterium
GACGGCGTCCACGCCCACCGGGCGAGGCAGCAGCCCTCCGCGCCTTCACGAACGCGGGGGCGGGTCGGCGCGGCCGACCCACCCCGCGCGCGTCAGCCGTGCTTCGAGAAGTAGGCCTTCGACCCGACCGGGTCGGCCTTCATCGTGTCCTTGCCCGGGTTCCAGTTCGCCGGGCAGACCTCGCCGTGCTTCTCGACGTGCTGGAAGGCCTGGATCACCCGGAGCGCCTCGTCGACGTTGCGGCCGACCGGCAGGTCGTTGACGATCGCCGAGCGGACGACGCCCTTCGGGTCGATCACGAACAGGCCGCGGAGCGCGATCCCGGCGCCCTCGAGGAGCACGTCGTAGCTGCGCGCGATCGACTTCGTGACGTCCGCGATCATGGGGAAGTTGACCTTGCCGAGGCCGCCGTCCTTGCGGGCCGTGTTCGTCCAGGCGAGGTGCGAGAAGGCGCTGTCGATCGAGATCGCGGCGATGTTCGCGCCGAGCTCGGCGAAGCGCGGGGTCGCGTCGCTGAACGCGACGATCTCGGTCGGGCAGACGAACGTGAAGTCGAGCGGATAGAAGAACAGCACGAGCCACTTGCCGTCGTGCAGCTTGTCGAAGCTCGTCTCGACGATCTCGTTGCCGATGACGGCCTTGGCGGTGAACTTGGGCGCGGGCGAAGCGACGAGGGGCATGGTGACCTCTCCGAGGAGCTGAAGGGTTCGAGGGCGGGCCAGCGAGCACGACTGCGGGGCCGGAGGGCCCGTGGCCCGGCTCCCGCGCGCCCCGCCCACGGTGCCGTGGGCGTGCATGGAGCGGCATGATCCGCGCCCGGCCGCCGGACGCAAGCCCCCGCCGGGCTCGGCCCCGGCCCCGTCAGGGGTTCGGGGGCGCCCCGGGGGCCGCCTGCGGGTTCCACGCCGCGCCCGGGGAGGGCCCGGCCGACCTCCCGCCGGTCGGTCAGCCGGGCCCCGCCCTCGCGCGTCGCTCGGGGAGGGCCTCCGCGAGCGCCGCGCGGGCCCACGCGACCTCGCGGGCGGTCATCGCGGCGACATCGCCGCCGACCTGGGCCCGGACCGCGGCCGGCAGCACGTCGAACGTGTAGGTCTCGACCTCGAGGTGGTCGGTCGCGCGCGCGAGCGCGGCGAGCCCGCGCTCGAGCTCGGGCCGGGTCGTGGTCAGCCGGGCGCCCTCGGGCACGTCGTCGCCGTCGCCCGGCCAGGCGAGCGGGACGTGGAAGTGCGTGCGGAGCACGTCGACGCCCTCGAACGCGGGCGCGAGCGCCCCGTCGGCCGCGAGCGCGTCCGGCAGGTCCAGGGCGTCGACGCGGACCGGGGCGCCCGCGGGGCCCGGCCGCTGGCCGTGCGTCTGGTGCAGGTAGCGCGGCTCGGCGAAGCCGGCGAGGCGCGCGCGGGCGGCCGGGCGGTCGGCCGGGAGGCGCAGCTCGAGCGCCGACGAGAGCTGGGCCTTCACGACGCGGACGCCGCGGCGCGCGAGCGCCTCGAGGGCCTCGGGCAGCGGCTCGAACACGCAGGCCAGGTGGCAGGCGTCGACGCACAGGCCGACGCGGTCGCGCAGCTCGGCCTCGGCCTCCTCGTCGGGCAGGCCGGCCGCGCGGAGGACGTCGCGCCCGGCCCCTCCGAACACGTGCGCCTCGAGGAAGGCCGCGGCCTCGCCCGTCGTCTCGAGCGTGCAGCGCGGCTCGGGCTCGAGGGCGAGCGCGAGCGCGCGCCCCGTCTCGCCCTCGAGCCGGCGCAGCGCGAGCGCCGCGGCGCCGAGGAGCGCGCCCGCGCGCGCGAGCGTGGGCGCGGTCGGGTCGTCGTGGCCGAACGCGCGGAACGACACGGGGACGGTCGACACGCTCCCCCGCGCGCCCGGGGGCAGGAGCCGCGCGAGCGCGCGGCAGGCGTCGAGCGTGAAGTCGAGCCGCAAGGGCTCGAGCCAGGTCGGGCGGTAGACGGCCTCCTTGACGCGCGCCGCGTGGAACCCGCCGATCGGGAACGCGTTCGCCGTGAACGCGAACAGCCCGCCCGCGGCCAGCGCCGCGCGCACGCGCTCGACCGCGCCGTCGTCGGTCGCGAGCGCCGAAGCGACCTCGCGCGGGAGCCACAGCCCCGCCCCGAGCGGGGCGCCCGCGGCCGCGGCCGCCGCGCGGGCCGGGCCCTCGAGCGCGGCCACGAGCGCGTCGACGGTCTCGGCCGGGTGCACGTTCAGGCAGTAGCCGAGGGCCGGCCCGTCCGGCGGGGGGCCCGGCGGCGCGGGCGTCATGGGAGGCGCCGGCGCAGGTAGACGCGCGGCGCGGGGAGGAGCACGCCGCTCACGATCGCGGGCTGCTCGGCGACCCAGGCCAGCTCCCAGCCGTCGCGCCCGACCTCGGTCAGGCGCGCCTCGAGCCGGCGGTCGACCTCGCCCTGCACGCGCGCGTCGCTCAGCGGCTCGAGGCTCTCGCGCTCGAGCGCGTGCGCCATGTCCTCGAGCGAGGCGAGCTCGAGCCCGGTCGCCGCCTGGAGGACGGCCCGCGAGTCGTCGAGCGTCCAGGACACGATCCGGTACTCCCAGCGGGCCTGCGGGCCGGGCGGCGCGCCCTCCTGCGCGCGGGCCGCGGGCGGCGAGGTCCGCGCGGCCGCGAGGAGGAGCGCGCAGGCGAGCGCGGCGAGGGCCGCGGGGGCGAGGGGCGAGCCGGGGCGG
>JANJTH010000183.1 GCA_024711205.1 Planctomycetota bacterium
CCCGGCGCGCGCCCCGGCGGCGGGCGCGCCGGGCGCGGCGTTGCGCCGCCCCGAGGGGGCGACTAGAGTTCCCCCCTCCGGGAGGCCGCGCGCGCGGACGACGCGGCGCCTCGGCGCGGACGAGGGGCGGCGCGTGAGACGGTCGCAGCAGCGGGCCCCCCTGGTCCTCGTCCTGCCGCTCGTCCGCCCGGGGCCCGCGCCGGACGACGGGCTCGGCGCCGCGCTCGCCCGCGGGCTCGCGCGGCGCCTCGAGGCCGCGGGGCGCCGGGTCGTGGCGGTCGACCAGGCCGTCCGCCTCTGCCGCGCGCTCGGCGTGCGGGTGCCCGAGGACGGCCCGCTCGGCGACCTCGAGCGCGACGCGCTGTGCGCCGAGACCGGCGCGGCCTGGCTCGTCCACGGCGCCTACGCGCGCGGGGCCCCGCTCTCGCTCGCGCTGCGCGTCGTCCCCGCGGCGGGCGGCCCCGGCGAGGACGTCGACGCCGCGGGCGCCGAGGCCCGGTTCCAGGACGTCCTCGACCAGGCGGCGGCGGCGGTCACCCTCGTCGTCCCCGGCGGGCTCGTGGGCGACGCGGCGCGCGCGTCCATGCGCGCGGGGCGGACCACGGAGTCGCTCGAGGCGTTCCTCGCCGTCGTCCGCGCGCGCGCCGCGTGGGCCCGCGGGGACGTCGAGGCGTTCGAGGAGGAGGTCGAGGCCGCGCGCCGGCTCGACCCGGCCTACGTCGAGCCGCACGAGCTCGTCGCCGCGGCGGCGCGCGCCGACGGCGACGCCGACGGCCTCGTGGCCGCGCTGCGGGCGGTCGCGGGGGCCCACGGCGCGGCCGGGCGCCGCCACGAGCAGGCGACGAAGCTCCTCTCGGTCGGGCACGCCCTCGTCGAGCGGGGCGACTGGGACGAGGGCGCCAGGGCCTACGAGGAGGCGGCCGCCCTGTTCGACGCGGCCGGCGAGGTCCGCGGCGCCGTGCAGGCGCGCATGAACGTCGCGAACGTGCTCCTGCGCCGCGGCGAGCACGGGCGCGCGATCGCCGAGTATCAGGCCGGCCTGGAGCGGATCGCCGACTGGCCCGAGGACCGCGCGAAGCACGTGTTCAACCTCGGGCTCGCGCTCAAGGAGGCGGGGGACCGCGACGGCGCGATCGCGCGGCTCGAGGAGGCGCGCGAGCTGGGGGTGGGGCTGCGCGACGACGGGCTGATCGCCTCGGCCCACAACGCGCTCGGGACCGTCTACGACGACCTGGGCGACCACGACCGCGCGCTCAAGCAGTTCCGCCGGGCCGAGGAGCACCTCGACGCGCAGGCCGACCCCGTGCTCCTGGCCGGGGTCAAGGACCACATCGGGATCATCCTCAAGAAGCGCGGGCAGCTCGAGGAGGCGCTCGGGTACAGCGAGCAGGCCTGCGCCCTGTTCGAGGCCCGCGGCGACCCGCTCCACCTCGCGATCGCCTACGTGAACCGGGCCGGGCTGCTCCTCGACCTCGACCGCGACGACGAGGCGACGCCCTTCGTCGTCTCGGCCCACCGGGAGCTCGCGCGGCTCGGGAGCCCCTCGCTCGCGACGACGGCGAGGATGCTCCAGGACCTGGGGCTCGACGCGGAGACGATCGAGGAGATCGCGCGGGAGGGCCAGGCCGACCGCGACGGCGCCGGCGAGGACGACGACGACCTGCCGGACCTCGAGGACGAGGAGGCCGAGGACGCCAGCGACGACGACGACGACGACGACCTGCTCGACGACGGCGGCTCGAGCGACGACGCGCTCGAGCCCGACGAGGAGCGCCTGCGCGAGCCCTGGGACTCGGCCCCCGCGCCGGAGGAGGACGACGACGGGGACCTCGACGACGACGGGGACGACGACGGGGACGACGAGCCCGAGGACCTCGACGACGACGAGGTCGGGCCCGGGTTCTGAGCCCTGGACGACGGGGACTCCCCGGGCGCGGGCCGCGCGCGGGGCGCGCCCGAGGGGAGGCAGCGCGTGACGACCCGCAGGGTGCTCGTGACCGGGGGCGCCGGGTTCATCGGCTCGCACCTCGTCGAGGCGCTGCTCGCGCGCGGCGACCACGTGACCGTGATCGACGACCTCTCGACCGGCCGCTGGGCCAACCTCGAGCACGTCGCGGCCGACCCGCGCCTGCGCGTGATCGTGGCCTCGGCCGCCGAGCGCGACCTGCTCGAGCGCGAGGTCCCGGGCCACGACCTGGTCTACCACCTCGCGAGCGCCGTCGGCGTGCGGCTCGTCGTCGATCAGCCCGTCCGCACGGTCGAGACGATCTTCCTCGCCACGCACGTCGTCCTGGCGGCCGCCGCGCGCTACCGGCGCCCGGTCGTCCTCACCTCGACGAGCGAGGTCTACGGGAATTCGCCGCGCCTCCCCTTCCGCGAGGACGACGACGTCGTCATGGGCCCGACCGAGAAGCGCCGGTGGGCCTACGCCTGCGCCAAGGCCCTCGACGAGTTCCTCGCCCTCGCCCACTTCACCGAGACGCGCCTGCCCGTGTTCGTGGTCCGGCTGTTCAACACGGTCGGCCCGCGCCAGTCGCCGCACTACGGCATGGTCCTGCCCAGCTTCGTGCGCCGGGCCCTCGAGGGCCGGCCGCTCGAGGTCTACGGGACCGGCGAGCAGCGGCGCTGCTTCTGCCACGTGGCCGACGTCGTCGAGGGCCTCCTGCGCCTGCCCGAGGTCGAGGCCGCCCGCGGCAAGGTGATCAACCTGGGCAGCCAGGAGGAGGTCACGATCCGCGGGCTCGCCGAGCGCGTGGTCGCGCTCACCGGCTCGGCCTCGCCGATCGAGCTCGTGCCCTACGAGGCCGCCTACGGGCAGGGCTTCGACGACATGCAGCGGCGCGTGCCCGACCTCGGGCGGGCGGAGTCGCTGCTCGGCTGGGCCCCGCGCACGCGCCTCGACGACACGATCCGCGCCGTCGTGGAGTCCTGGCGCGCGGGGCAGGCGGGCGCGTAGCGGCCGGGGTCCCCCCCGGCCGGACGCGTCTACCGGGCCTCGACCTCGGCCCGCACGGGGTCGTGGTCCATGAGGCCGCGCTTGTGGCCGCGCACGCGGCGGACGCCGCGCAGGCGCGTCCCCGGGGTCGCCATGACGTGGTCGTAGGCGAGCCCGTAGAACGTCGTCGAGCCGATCGAGGCGTACTCGGGGAAGCTCGCGAGCAGCCCCGAGAAGGTCGCGCGGTCGGTGCGCCAGGCCCAGGGGAGCACGAGCGAGAGCCCCGCCCCGTAGCCCGGTCCGAGGTTGAAGTCGCCGGCGACGACGACCGAGCCGACGCCCGCCTGCGCGGCCCAGCGCCGGACGGCGTCGAAGTAGCGGGCGCGGGCGCGGTGCCCGCCGTTGGCCGGCCCGTGGACGTTCACGATCGCGACCCGGGCCGCCGACACGACGGCCAGCTCCGCGTCGGCCGACGGCGCGACGATCAGGGTCGCGGCGAGCCCGGGCGGGTGGAGCGTCGCCGTGAGCCGCCCGTCGTGGCGCGAGACGACCGAGCGCGCGACGGTCAGGTCGTAGTCGAGGCCGCGGGCCCGGAGGGCGTCCTGGACCCGGCGCGCCTGCGCCGTGGAGCCGACCTCCTGCAGCGCCACGACGTCGGGCGCCTCGGCGACGATCGCGCGCACGACGTCGTCCTCGCGCGACGCCGGGAGCCGGTACGCGAACGGGTTCAGCGTGCCCACGTTCCACGTCATGAGCGTGAGCGGGGCCTGTTGCGCGCGGAGCGGCCGGACCGCCAGCACCGCGCCGGCGAACGCGAGCGCGCCCGCCGCGGCGACGCAGGCGAGGTGGAGCCGTCCGGAGGCCGGACGGCGGGCAGGGTGGCGCGGGGTCGGGGGGGTCACCGGGGGACCTCCGGGAATTCGGGTCCAGGTGACCACGAAAGCACGCCCGAGACAAGAGCGTTTCAAGGCCGCCAGCGACGGAGCCGGCCGGCCTACCTCGTTTCCCCTTTCCCGTGGTTGACACCCCCGGTTCCGAGAATCCTCCGCGCAGGCTCAGGACTCCGACCGGGGCTCACGGCGGGCCTGGCCGAGCCACAAGCCTGGGAGGGGTGATGGCCCCTCGACGGCAGTCCGGGCCTGACGCTGCCGGGGCGACCCGCTTGGCGGGTAGCGTTGTAGTGTTAGTCAATGCCGCATGAATGACGGTCAGTCCTTCGGATCACGAACGCCCATGCGGAAGGTCGAACGAAGTCGTTTGGCCTGCGCAGCGGTTCCCCGTCCGGTAGGTTCTTGTCGAGGAAGTAGATGGTGTAGTCCGTCGCATGGAGAGGATCCCCCGCAAGTTGGACGCTCGCCTCAATCGGCCCCGAGTTCTGGTCCCTGCCTGTCGAATCGACGCCCCAGGCCGCAACTCCCGTCAGGTTGAGATTTTGGCCAGCTTGCGAGTACACGAGGCTGCACGGGCCTACGCCGTCCATCCAGCGGACGGGGTCCCACCGCCCATCAATCAACAGGCGTTCACGCGCAATCTCGCAGAGGGCTCGACCCAGAAGGATCCGCTTCTCAAGCGCGCTCCTGACCGCCTGGCCTAGCTCCCCTCCGCGTCTGACCACGTCAATGAAGGCCGTGTCGTCGAGCCCGAATAGGAGAAGGTCGCCCCAGTAGCCGGCCATCGCCGCGCCGAGTCGTTCCTCCCAGGTTCTCACCCTTTCCCAAGACTCAACTCCATGGTCAGGCTTCATCTGCACACGCTTGGGGGGGGCCCTCCGCCGGGCGGTAATCATCACCCGTCCCAGGTTTATGCCCAAGCCCCCCTGCCCGGGGCCCTCGGCGGGCCTCTTCGCCCGCAGGCCCTCGAGTCATCACCCGTCCCAGGTTTATGCCCCATCATCACCCGTCCCAGGTTTATGCCCCAGCCCCCCTGCCCGGGGCCCTCGGCGGGCCTCTTCGCCCCCCTCTTGAGCTGCTCATTCATCACCCGTCATCACCCGTCTTCATCACCCGTCCCAGGTTTATGCCCCAGCCCCCCTGCCCGTGGCCCTCGCCCGTCTTCATCACCCGTCCCAGGTTTATGCCCCAGCCCCCCTGCCCGTGGCCCTCGGCGGGCCTCTTCGCCCCCCTCTTGACCACCTCCGCGGGCCTCAGCGCCTATGCGCCCGTACGTGCCGCGAGCCCGGGCCCCTCGCGGGTTCCGGGCTGCGCGGTCGGCGGAGGTCGGCCAGCGCATCGACGACGAGCGTCGCATCATCACCCGTCCCAGGCTTATGGCCAAGTCCCGGCCGCCGGGGGCCCGCGGCAGCTCTTCCTCTCCGGTCTTGACCCCCTCCGTGGGCCCGTTCACGCACGCGCCCGTACGCGCCGCGAGCCCGGGCCCCTCGCGGGTCCCGGGCTGCGCGGTCGGCGAAGGTCGGCCAGCGCATCGACGGCGAGCGTCGCAGAGGGACCGGGGCCCAGGTCAGGGCGGCGCGCGCGGGGGGCCGCCGTCTCGGCCGCCGTCGCCCGCGGCCGTGCTCTCCCCGGCCTTCGCGACGCGGGCCCCGTGGAAGCAGGGCAGGCCGAAGGTGCCGTGGGGGAAGACGACCTTCCGGTTCCCCTCGCGCCAGAGACGGCGGGTCTCGTGGACCTCCTTGCGCCAGGCCTGGAGGCCCTGGATCGCCTCGATCCGCGTCTCGCGGTCCTTGCAGGCGATCCGCGGGTTCCGGGCGAAGGCGGGGAAGCAGTCGCCAATGCTCCGCCGTGGGTCCTCGAGCAGGATCTTCTCGACGCCGATCGGGGCTCGCAGGCCCTCGAGGCGACGCTCCTCGCGAGCCTTCGCGAGGCCCTCGTCGAGGAGGCGCCGGAAGTACGCCCGGACCTCGATCAGGCTCATGTGCTCGTAGCCGGGCGGCGGCACGGGCCGGACCACGACCCGATCGGGCAGCTTCGAGCGGACCCGCTCGGGCCGCGGCGCCCGCTCCTTGCGCTTGGCCGCCCGGCGGCGCTTCTTCTTCCGCCGCTCCCGCACCTCGTCGAGCTGCTGCTTCCTGCGCTTCGGCCGCCCGCGCCGCGCGTCCTGCTCGCGCTGCGCTCGGCGCCGGCGCGCGTCCTCCTCGAGCGCCTCGCGCTCCTCGCGGCGGAGCTCCTCGAGCCGGGCCTCCTCGGCGCTGATCGAGCCCTCGCGGACCCGCTTCGGCCGCTTGCCCCCGAAAAAGGCCGACTTCGGCTTGTCGAAGGCGAGCTCGGTCCCCCAGTGCTCGGGGAGGACCTTCACGCCCGGCCAGTCCTCGAGCCGGTCGACGATCCCGTCCTTCACGACCTGGACCCAGGTGTAGACGAGCTGCTGCTCGCGCGCGGCCCGGTCGTGGACCTCGACGTTGCCGTAGCTGCCCTGCTGGAAGAGCGCGCCGCCGCGCCCGAAGTGGGCGTTGATCGCGCGCGCGGTCATTCCGAAGAGCTGCTGGTGGAAGCGCGGCAGCGAGGAGTGCTCGCCCGACCCGGCCGCGTCGGTGCAGTTCTCG
>JANJTH010000240.1 GCA_024711205.1 Planctomycetota bacterium
CGGCGGGGGGGCGGCGGAGCCCCCAAACACCGGAGCGCCAGCCGGCCGCGGCCGCCCCCCCCCCCCACCCCCCCCCCCGGCAATTGGCCCGCCGCCGGGGGCCCCCCCCCCCCCCCCCCCCCGCCCACGATTCGGCTCAGAAGTTGAAGTCGAAGTCCGTCGCGCGCGCGCCCTTCACGATCCCGCGCAGCTCCATCTTGAGCTCCTCGGGGTTGTCCGCGAGCTTCATCGCGTCCTCGAGCGAGAGCAGGTCGTCCTGGTAGAGCTTCTTGATCGACTGATTGAACGTCTGGCAGCCGAAGTACTCCGACTCGGCCATGCACTTGTAGAGGTCGGTCGTGCGCCCCTCGCGCAGCATGTCGACGATCGTCGGGCTCTTGATCATGAGCTCGACGGCCGGCACGCGGCCCTGCCCGCCCTTCTTCGGCGCGAGGCGCTGGGCGACCACGCCCTCGAGGACCATCGAGAGCTGCATGCGGATCAGCTCGTGCTGGTGCGGCGGGAAGTAGTTGATGATCCGCTCGACGGTCTGCTGGGCGTTGACCGTGTGGAGCGTCGAGAACACGAGGTGGCCCGTCTCGGCCGCGTGGATCGACGCCTCCATCGTCTCGAGGTCGCGCATCTCGCCGATCATGAGCACGTCGGGCGCCTGGCGCAGGGCGGCGCGGATCGCCAGCGGGAAGCTCTGCGTGTCGTGGCCGACCTCGCGCTGGGTGATGATGCTCCGCTTGTCCTTGAACACGTACTCGATCGGGTCCTCGATCGTGACGATGTGCTTGTTCATCGTCTGGTTGATGAAGTTCACCATGGCGGCGAGCGTCGACGACTTGCCCGAGCCGGTGACGCCCGTGACGAGCACGAGCCCGCGGTTCACCGACGCGAGCTTCTCGAGCGCCTCGCGGGGGAGGAACAGGTCCTCGAAGGTGTGGAGCGCGCGCGAGACGGTGCGGAACACGAAGAACAGGTAGCCGCGCTGCGAGGCCACGTTCACGCGGAAGCGGCCGATCTTCGCCACGTCGTAGGCGAGGTCGATCTCGCGCGTGAGGTGCCCCGCGCCGTCCATGTGCCCGGCGAGGCCCCCGCGCGTCTTCGTGAGCACGTGGAGGATCTTCTTGGCGCCCTCCTGCGTGGTCGGCTCGTCCTGGAGGAAGCGGATCCGCCCGTCGATCCGCATGGACGGCGGGCTGCCGACCTTGATGAACAGGTCGGACGCGCGGGCCTTGACCATCTTGCCGAGCAGGTTGTGGAACTCCGTCGTGACGGCGTCGGCCCCGACCGCCAGGACCCGGCTGTCGCCGCCGCCCTGGCCAGGCCCGCCGCCCGGGCCCGGCCCGCCGCCCGGGACGGGGGTGGGCGGCGCGCGGCGCGGGGCGGACGTCGGCTCGGAGCTGGGGTTCGACATGGGCTACCTCGCGGCGGCGCCGCCGGCCCCGAGCGGGGTCGGCGTGCGCGTGGACTCGTCGGCGTCGTTTCGGCCGGGGCCCGGCGCCCCGCGCGCGGCGGGCGCGGACGCCGCCTCGGCCTGCGCGGACTCGGCCTGCGCGGCCTCGGCCTGCGCGGCCTCGACCTGCGCGGCCAGGGCCTCGAGCAGCGGCCGGGCGCCCTCGCCCGAGACGCCGGACAGGAGCCGCACGGGCGCCCCGACCGCGGCCTCGAGCGCGCGCCGCCTGGCCTCGGCCTCGTCGGCGGGGAGCGCGTCGGCCTTGTTGAGCGCCACGAGCTCGGGCTTCCGCGCGAGCGAGCCGTCCGCGTAGGCGGCCAGCTCGCCGCGGATCGTCCGGTAGGCGTCCTCGGGCGCCGGGCCGCCCACGTCCGGGGCCGACCCGTCGACGAGGTGCAGGAGCACCCGCGTCCGCTCGATGTGCCGCAGGAAGTCGTCGCCGAGCCCCTTGCCCTCGCTCGCCCCCTCGATCAGCCCAGGAATGTCGGCGAGGACGAGCTCGCGCCCGTGCACGTCGGCCACGCCGAGGTGCGGGTGGAGCGTCGTGAACGGGTAGCTGGCGATCCGCGGCGTCGCGCGCGTCACGCAGGCGAGGAACGTCGACTTGCCCGCGTTCGGCAGCCCGACGATCCCGACCTCGGCGATCAGCTTGAGCTCGAAGCGGAACTTGCCGCCCTCGCCCTTGCCCCCGCGCGTGGCCGTGTGCGGGGCCTGGTTCAGGGCCGTCGCGAACGACGTGTTCCCCCGTCCGCCCCGCCCCCCGCGGCACAGGACGAACTCCGCGCCGTACACGGTCAGGTCGGCCACGAGCGCGCCGGTCGCGTCGTCGTAGACGAGCGTCCCCGGCGGCACGTCGAGGTGGAGGTCCTCGCCGCCGCGCCCGGCCATGTTGCGGTTCATGCCGTTCTTCCCGGGCGCGGCCCGGTAGTGCCGGCGACCGCCCACGTCGGCGAGCGTCATGCGGCCCGGCGCAACGCGCAGGATGACCGACCCACCGTCGCCGCCGTCGCCGCCGTCGGGCCCGCCCTTGGGGCGGAACTTCTCCCGCAGGAAGGAGACGGCGCCGTCGCCACCCTTCCCGGCCTGGATCTCGAGCACGACGCGATCGACGAACATGCGACGGGAGTGTACACGGACCGACCGCGGGCCCCCAGAGCAAGGGACACGCGGTCAGCGGGTTCGGGACCGGCGCGGGCGGGGGTGGAGCCCCCACGCGGCGGGCGCCAGGGTGCAGCCCCAGCCCGCCAGGTCCACGCCGGGCCGACCTCCCTGGGGTCGGTCTGCCCGGCGCGGCCCTCCGGTGGCGCTGGTTAGGCCGAGGCCTCGACCGCGGGGAGCGGGTCGACGCACACGCGCTTGATCGTCTTGCCCTTGTGGGTGCGGGTCTCGAAGCGGACCCGGCCGTCCACGAGGGAGAACAGCGTGTAGTCCTTGCCGAGCGCCGTGTTCAGCCCCGGGTGGAACCGCGTCCCGACCTGGCGCACGATGATCGACCCGGCCGTGCAGGCCTGCCCGCCGAACACCTTGACGCCGCGCTTCTGCGGGTTCGAGTCGCGCCCGTTGCGCGACGACCCGCCGCCCTTCTTGTGTGCCACGGCTCAGCCCTCGATCTTCTCGACCCGCACCCGCGTCGTGCGGGGGCGGAAGCCCTTCTTGTCCGACGAGTCCTTGCGGCGCCGGAAGTGGACGACGTCGATCTTGTCGCCCTTCTTGTCCGGGTCGACCACGGTGGCCTGGACCTTCGCCCCGGCGACCAGCGGCTTGCCCACGCGGACCTCGCCGGTCCCGTTGGAGGTCAGGAGCACCTCGTCGAAGCTGAGCGCGTCCCCGGCCTTGCAGCCCGCGCGCAGGTCGAGGTCCAGCACGTCGCCGGCGCCCGCCTTGTACTGGCGGCCCCGGTCGCGGAAAATGGCGTACACGTTCACGACTCCCGCGGCGCCGCGGATGGGGCCGCCTCGAAGCGGAGCACCTTATCCGCCGCGCTCGCCCCCGGCAAGACCCAGCATCCCCGCCCGGCAAGGCCCAGCACCCCCGCGTCTCCCGAGGTTCAGCCCCGATCCTCAGGGCATGTCACCCGCGAGGGGCCCCGCCGCCCCACCATCCCTACCAGCGAGGTGGTCGCGTGCCCCGGGGGGGCGCGCGGGGCCCCCCCGC
>JANJTH010000265.1 GCA_024711205.1 Planctomycetota bacterium
CCGGGGGGCTGCGCCGCCCGCCCCCCCGCCCGGGCCTGGTGGGGCCGCCGCCCCCCCCCCCCCCCCCCGCCGGCCCCCCCCTCGCCGCACGCCCCCCCCCGCCGCCGCCCCGGCGGCGCGGCGGGGGCGCGCGCCCGGCCAGGCGGCCCGGGCCGTTCAGCCCGCGCCGAGCGCGCCCGCGAGCTCGGGCGACCAGGGCAGCTCGAGGCGGGCGCGCTGGACGCCGCGGATCGACGCGGCGGCGCCCGCCTGGAGGACGACCGTGTCCTCGACCGCGGCGCGCACGACGGCCCGGGCGGCGAGCGCCACCGGCTCGCCGCGCGGCGGGCGGAGCGTGAGGCCGACGGGCGCGTCGGGCTCGAGGTCCCGGGTCGTGAGGACCTCGAGGCGCGCGCGCCCGCCCGCCCGCTCGAGCCCGACGACCTGGACGTCCTCGGCGCCATCGCCCTGGCCGGCCGCGCCGCCGCCCAGGAGCCGCGCCCGGAGCGAGAGGTCGAAGCGCGTCACACCCGCGCGGCCCGACGCCGAGCGCTCCGGCGCGCCGTCCGGGCCGAGCTCCTCGTCGCGGCGGAGCCCCACGAGCGCGGCGAGCGCCACGGGGCGGTCCTTCCCCTTGACCGTGACGGGCGGGAGCGGGCGCGCGAGCGCCCGCGCGCCGAGCGCCGCGAGCGTCGCCTCGCCCACGAGGACCTCCCAGCGCTGGGAGACGCTCTCGATCCGCCGGGCCAGGTTCACGGCGTCGCCCAGGATCGTGAACTCGTAGCGCTCGGGCGAGCCGACCTCGCCGGCGATCACGGGCCCGGTGTTGATCCCGATCCCGAGCTCGAGCCGGGGTCGCCCCTGCGCGACGAGCTCGTCGTTCAGGCGGTGCATCTCGCCCTGCATGGCGAGCGCGGCCCGCGCCGCGCGCGCGGGCGCCTCGGGGTCGCGGTCGACGACGCCCCAGTAGGCGAGGATCGAGTCGCCGCCGAACCGCTCGACCGTGCCGCCGCCGCGGAAGATGATCCGCTGCATGGCCGCGAAGTAGGCGTTCAGCGTCGCGACGAGCGCGTGGGGCGGGGTCGTGTCGGTGAGCTGCGAGAAGCCGCGCACGTCGACGAACACGATCGTCCCCTCGGCGAGCGCGCCCTGGCGGGCGAGCGGGACCTCGCCCTTGAGCACGCGCTCGACGAGGTCGGGCGAGAAGTAGCGCTCGAGGTTCGCGCGGCGGACCGTCTCGACCTGGACGCGGGCGAACAGGCGCGCGTTCTCGATCGAGGCGGCGAGGATCGCGCCCACGCCGGTCATGAGCCGCAGCGCCCCCTCGTCGAACCGCCGGCCGCCGTCGGTCGCGTCGAGGTAGAGCGCGCCCAGGATCCGCTCGCCGAGGCACAAGGGCACGCACACGATCGACATGACGCCCGCGTCGGACAGGCTGCGCGAGAGCTGGAAGCGCGGGTCGGCGCGCACGTCCTCGGAGAGGAGCGCGCGGCGCTCGGAGATCGCGAGCTGGAGCACGCTCTGGCTGATCTGCACGCGCCCCCCGCGCTCGCGCGCCGAGCGGTCGACGAGGTAGCGCGGGCGCAGCCACGGCTCGCCCCCCTGGGCGTGCTCGAGCTCGAACACCCCGAACCGGCGGGCCTGGGGGAACACCCCGAACACGCGCACGGCCGTCTCCCGGCCGAGCCGGGCCGGGTCGTGGATCGCCGCGAGCGAGGTCGAGATGTCGCACAGGAGCTCGAGCCGCGCGGCGACGTCGCCCGGCGCGCCCGCGCCGGGCGCGCCGGGCGGCGCGTCGCTCGGCGTCGCCGGGACGGCCGGGGCGACCCCGGACTCGCCGGGCGTCGGCGGCGCGGGGGCCTCGCAAGCCCCGGACTCGCCGAGCGCCGCCGCGAGCCCCGAGGTCGACCCGGCCAGGTCGCGCGTCCCGGCGCGGAACCGCACCGCGTCGAGCGTGAGGCGGGTCGTCGGCATGAACCGGGCCTTGACGACCTCGACCTGCTCGGGCGGGACCTCCCCCGGGAGCCCGGCCGCGGCGAGCCGGACGCGCAGGACCGCCGCGCCGAACTTGAGCAGGTCGCCGTCCTGGAGGACCGCCTTGCGCGTGCGGACGCCGTTGACGAACGTCCCCGACCGGCTGTCGAGGTCCTCGACGACGAACCCGAACCCCTCCTCGGGACGGAGCACGGCGTGCTCGCGCGAGACGCTCCGGTCGGCGATCACGAGCGCGCAGCTCGGGTCGCGGCCGACGACCGAGATCCCGGTCAGGACGACCTGGTCGTCCACGCCCGCGCCCTCGACGCGATCCAGCCTGAGCGAGCCCACCCGCGCCTCCGTCGGCATGCTCCCGCCGGCCCCGACCCGGGGCAAGGCCCGGCCGGGCGGGAGGGCGCGATGTCGCTGGGGCCCGGTCGAGGGAGGAGGGGCGAGGTCCTCGCACGACCGCGGGAACGGGAACGGGAACGGGAACGGGAACGGGAAGAGCGGCGCTCAGGCAGCGGGGCGGGGCGCGGGGCGCAGGTCGTCGAGGAGCGTGTAGACGACGGGGGTCACGAGGAGCGTGAGCAGGAGCGAGAGCGCCTGGCCGCCGATCACGACGACGGCGATCGCCCGCCGCTCCTCGGCGCCGGGCCCGACGCCGACGCCGAGCGGGAGCATGCCGACGACGAGCGTGAACGTCGTCATGAGGATCGGGCGCAGGCGGTCGCGGTTCGCCTGGAGCACGGCCTCGGCCCGGGCCAGCCCGGCCTCGCGGAGCTGGTTCGTGTGGTCGATCTGGAGGATCGCGTTCTTCTTGACCACGCCGAACAGGACGAGGATCCCGAGCGCGGAGTAGAGGTTGAGCGTCTCGCCGAGCAGCCAGAGCGAGAGGAGCGCGAACGGGACCGAGAGCGGGAGCGAGAGCAGGATCGTGAGCGGGTGGACGAGGCTCTCGAACTGGGCCGCGAGCACGATGTACATGAGCACGATCGAGAGCGCGCAGGCCCACAGGAACTCGACGAACGTGCGCTCGAGCTCGCGCCCGCGCCCCTGGATCCGGGTCGAGTAGGCGGGCGGCAGGTCGAGCCCGGCGATCGCCCCCTGGAGCGCCTCGAGCCGGTCCGCGAGCGCGTAGCCCGGGCCGACCGTGGCCCGCAGGCTGGCCTGGCGCTGCCGGTCGAGCCGGTCCACGCGCTGCGGGCTCGTGGCCGGCTCGAGCCGCGCCAGCGCGTCGAGCCGGGCGACGCCCCCCCCGCGCCGCGGGACGAGCAGCCCCGCGAGCCGGAGCGCGTCCTGGCGCTGGTCGGCCTCGAGCCGGACGCCGACGTCGTAGTCCTCGCCCGCGAGCGGGTCGCGCCACGTCGTCACCTGGTCGTCGCCGCCGACCTGCAGGCGGACCGCCTGCGCGACGTCGCGCACGTCGACGCCGAGGCGCGCCGCCCGCTCGCGGTCGACGACGACGCGCAGCTCGGGCCGGTCGAGCTTGAGCGTCGTGTCGGCGTCGACGATCCCGCCCAGGGTCTCGCTCCGCTCGCGGAGCGCCTCGGCCCACCCCGCGAGCGAGGGGAGGTCGGGCCCGAGGATCGCGACGTCGATGTCGAAGTTGCCCCCGCCTATGTTGAAGGACGGCGCGTTGCGCACGCCGCAGCGCAGGTGGGGCAGCCCGCGCAGCCGGGCGCGCAGCTCGCCCATGATCTGGCGCTGCGTCCGGCCGGACGCGAAGGCCCGGGCGACGTCGCCGCGGACGAGCGCGCCCGCCCGGGCGAGCAGCCCGGGGCGGCGCAGCTCGTGCGGGTCGAGCTGCACCGTGAGCTGGCCCGTGTTCACGGCGCCCAGGAAGCTCCCGCCCGTGCGGGAGAGCACCCGGCGGACGCCCGGGACGGCCGCGACCCGCGCCTCGACCTCGCGCATGGCCTCGTCCATGGCCTCGACCGCGGCCCCCTCCGGCCCCGCCACGCGCACCTCGACCTCGGACTCGTCGACGTCGGTCGGGAGGAACTCCTGCTTGACGACCCGGTAGATCAAGGGCGTCGAGAGGATCGTCGCGGCCGCCAGCACCACGACGACGCCGCGCCGGCGGAGCGCCGCGCGGAGCGTCGTCATGTAGGCGGCCTCGAGCCGGCCGTACAGGCCGCGGCGTGTGCCCCCGCCCGCGTGCAGCCCGGCGCCGTCTCCGGCCCGGAGCAGGCGCGCGCACATGAGCGGCGTGAGCGTAAAGCTCACGAGCATGCTCACGAGCACGGCGGCGGCCGCGGTGATCCCGAACTGGTAGAGGAAGCGGCCCGAGATGCTCGACATGAACGAGACGGGCACGAACACGATCGCGAGCGAGATCGTCGTCGCGAGCACGGCCAGGGCGACCTCGTTCGTGCCCTGCCGGGCCGCCTCGGGCGCGGGGAGGCCCTTCTCCTCGACGTAGCGGAACACGTTCTCGAGCACGACGATCGCGTCGTCGATCACGACGCCGACCATGAGCACGAGCGCGAGCATGGTCACGCCGTTGAGCGTGAACCCGAGCGCGCCCATGGCCGCGAAGGTCGCGATCGTCGAGGCGGGGATCGCGACGCCCGCGATCAGGGTCGAGCGCCAGCTCCGCGTGAACAGGAGCACGACGAGGCAGGCGAGCGCGCTCCCGGCCACGAGGTGCAGGCGGATCTCGCCCAGGGCCGCGTCGATGTACTTCGACTGGTCGTCGATCACCTCGACCCGGGCGCCGGGCGGCAGGGCCCCCTCGAGCTCGGCGAGCGCCGCCTTGAGCCCCTCGATCACGGCGACCGTGTTCGCGCCCGACTGCCGGCGGGCCTCGAGCACGACGGCGGGGCGCCCGTCGAGGCGCGCCGTCGAGCGGACCTCCTTCGTCCCGTCCTCGACCCGCCCGACGTCGCGGACCCGCACGGGCCGGCCCGCGGGCGCCGCGACGACCAGGTCGGCGAAGGCCGCGGCGCGCTCGAGCCCGGGCGGCGTGCGGAGCGCGGCCTCGCGCCAGCGGGTCGTGACGTTCCCGCCCGGGACCTCGGCGCTCTGGCGCACGACGGCGTCGCGGACCTGCTCGGCCACGAGCCCGTGCGCCGCGAGGCGGTCGGCGTCGAGGACGACGTTCACCGACCGGACCACGCCGCCCACGAGCTGGACCTCGCCCACGCCGGGGCTGCGCTCGAGCCGGACCTTGACGACCTCGTCGGCGAGCGTCGTGAGCTCGCGGAGCGTCCGGTCGCCCGAGAGCGCGACCGTGAGCACCGGGCGGGAGTCGTTGTCGAACTTGGACACGATCGGCGCGAGCGCGTCGACCGGCAGGTTCCGCACGACCGCGGCCACGCGGTCGCGCACGTCCTGGGCGGCCACGTCGATCTCGCGGTCGAGGTCGAACGTCACGATCACGATCGACTGGCCGGGGCCCGTGATCGAGCGGAGCTGGTCGATCCCTTCGACCGTGTTCACGGCCTCCTCGATCCGCTGCGAGACGAGCGTCTCGACCTCCTCGCTCGAGGCGCCCGGCAGGGTCGTCCGCACGCTGACCGTGGGCAGGTCGACCGACGGGAAGCGGTCGACGCCGAGGCGCGCGTAGCTGGCCGCGCCCACGACGACGAGGGACGTGACGATCATGGACCCGAACACGGGCCGGCGGATGCAGACGTCGGCCAGGCCCCTCACGGGCCCTCGAGGCGCACGCGGGCCCCGTCGGGGAGGCCGCCCGGGTCGAGGACCACGAGGTCGCCGGGCGCCACGGCGGGCGGCGCGCCCGGGGTGGCGCCCGCCACGACCTCGACGAGGCCGCGCACGGGGTCGCGCCGGCCGAGGGTCACGAGGACCTCGCGGGCCTTGCCCTCGCGCACGAGCACGAGCTTGTCGAGGCCCGCGAACGTGCGGACGGCGGCCAGCGGGGCCGCGAGCGCCGTCGCGTCCGGGTCGAGCACGAGCTCGAGGCGCGCGAACACGCCGGCCGGGAGCGCGCCGCCCGGGTTGGGCAGGTCGGCCTCGACCCGGCGCGTGCGCCCGACCGGGTCGATCGCGGGCGCGACGCGCGCGAGCGCGCCCTCGCGCGCGGCGCGCCGGCCGTCGACGAGCGCGCGGACCGCGAGCCCGGGCCGGAGCGCGAGCGCCTCGAGCTCGGGGACGTCGGCCGCGAGGCGGAGCGGGTCGGTGCGCACGAGGACCGCGACCGGGTCGCCCGGGGCGACGCGCTCGCCGGGCCCGACCGGGCGGGCGGCGACGACGGCGGCGAACGGCGCGGCGACGACGGCGCGGGCCAGGCGGTCGTGGGCCTGCGCGAGCTCGGCGCGCCGCACGCGGAGCACGACCCGGTCGGCCGCGAACGTCTCGAGCGCCTGCTGCACGCGGCTCTCGCCCGCGCGCAGGGCCGCCTCGGCGACGTCCTGGTCCGCGGGCGTGGCGATCCGCTCGGCGCGCAGCTTGAGCACGCGGGCGTGGTTCGCGCGGGCCTCGGCGAGCTGCGCGCGCGCGAGCCGGACCGAGGCCGCGGCCTCGGGGTCGAGCGCGGCCTCGTCGGGCGCGGGCAGCGCGAGGCCCGGCCGCGGCGCCGCCCCGCCCCCCCCGTTCGGGACGCCCTCGCCCGCGGTGACCGGCGCGCCCCCGGGGTCCGGCGCGCCGCACACCGCGGGGGCGGCTGAGCCCCGGGGGTGGGGCGGGTCGGCCGGCCAGCCGACGCGCGCCCGGGCCTCGGCGAGGGCGGCCTCGGCGCGGTCGACGTCGAGGCGGAGCGGCGCGTCGTCGACGCGCGCGAGGACCTGCCCTGCGGCCACGCGGTCGCCCAGGTCGAAGCGGACCTCGACGAGCGGCCCGGTGACCTCCGCGCGGACCGTGACCCGCTCGGCCGCCGCGAGCTCGCCCGAGACGTAGATCACGCGCGGCCAGGGCGCGACCTCGAGCGCGGCGGCGCGCACGGGCCGCTCCGTCTCCTCGGCCCTCGGGCCGCCAGCGACCGGGCCGCCGGACCGCGGACCCGTGGACCGGTCGCACGCGGCCAGGGCGAGCGCGGCCGCTGCGGCCAGGGCGAGGGACGGGGCCGGGCCGCGCGGGCGGACCCGGACGCTGGAGGGGCGAGGTCGCATGCGGGGACGAGCGTACCTCGGCGCTCGCCAGGCAGGCCCTGCCGTTTCCGCACGGCGCGCTGCGGAATCGGCAGCACGATCCGGAGCGTGGGTCGGCGACGCCCACCAGGCCGCGAGCTGCCCCGCCTCGTCGCCGGTGCGTCGCAGTTCAGGGGGCGACCGCGGCGGAGTTCGCTGCTCGTCCCGCTCCCGCTCCCGCGGTCGCCCGGGGACGTTGCCCTCCTCCTGCGGCCAGGAGGCACGCGGCGGGAGGGACTCGAGGCGTGAACGGTGACTCCGGCGCTTCAGCCGTGCGGGGTCGCCCCGCGGTCGCCCCAGCCAGGGCCCATGCGCGGCGCGTGGACCCTGGCGCGCGCGGCGAGCCGCAGCCCGGCCGCGCCGCGGCGGAGCGCCGGCGGGGTCCAGCCGTCCGTGGGCGCGTCCGCGCGGGCGAGCGCGGCGGCGAGCGCCGGTCCGTCGGGCGAGAGGCCGAGGTCGAACCAGGCGGGCGCGCGCGGGGCGAGGAGGAACGTCGCGCCCGGGACGACGACCGTGCGCTGCCCGAGGGCCGCGGCGCGCAGGCACAGGAGCAGCGCCGCGCCGGGCCCCGTGGGGCGGGGCGCGGCCCCGCGCGCCACCCCGCCGGCCCTCGCGTCGCGCGGGCCGGCGAAGCCGCCCGCCGCCTCGAGGAGCGCGCGCTCGACGAGGAGCACCGCGCCGCCCGTGCCGGGGACCGTGCGCGGGAGGAGCGCGAGCCCGAAGTAGCCCGGGTCGTCGGTCCGCCGCCAGGGCTCCGGGAGCGCGGCGAGCCCGTGGACCCCGTGCCCGGGCGCGAGGCCGTCGTCGACGACCGTCCCGCGGGCCTGCGCGAGCCGACCGGCCACGAGGCCCACGCCTGGCCGCCCGACCTCGGCGAGGAGCGCGTCGAGGCAGGGCCCGGCGGGCCCGCCCGGGGTCACGTCGGCGAGGAACAGGACCCACCGCCCGCGCGCGCGGCGCCAGCCGGCGTCGCGCCGCGCGGCCGCGTCGGGGCCCGGGCCCGCGGGCAGG
>JANJTH010000276.1 GCA_024711205.1 Planctomycetota bacterium
GCGGGGCGGGGGCCCCGGCGCGGGGACCGCCCCCCCGCGCGGGCGCGGGCGCCGGCGCTGGGGGCGGGTCAGGGGCGCGGCGGGGGCCCGGGGCCGCCGCCGGGGGGGGGGCGCGGGGGGGCGCGGCCGCGCGGCCCTCCCCCCCCGCGGGGGGGCCGGGCCCCCGGCGCGCCCCTGACCCGCCCCCAGCGCCGGCGCCCGCGCCCGCGCGGGGGGGCGGTCCCCGCGCCGGGGCCCCCGCCCCGCGCCGCCCCTGGTCCGTATCGCTCCCCGGGAGGTCCGCGTGGCCGAGCTCCGCACCTACTGCTTCCTCGACATCCTCCAGCCCCAGTTCGCGGCCTTCGTCGCGTCCACGGGGCGCGGCTTCCTCCCCGTCGAGCGGCAGGCCGCCCTCTACGTGGAGGTGGCGCCGGGGATCGAGATCAACCGCCTGACCGACGTCGCGCTCAAGAAGACGGGCGTCCAGCCGGCGGTCCAGGTCGTCGAGCGCGCGTTCGGCCTGCTCGAGGTCCACAGCTTCGACCAGGGCGAGGTCCGCGAGGCCGGCCGGGCGATCCTCGAGGACATGGGGCTCCAGGAGAAGGACCGGCTCAAGCCGAAGGTCATGACCTCGCAGTCGATCACGAACGTGAGCCCGTACCACGCCACGCTCGTGAACCGGAACCGCGGCGGGTCCATGCTCCTCGGCGGGCAGACGCTGTACATCCTCGAGTGCCACCCGGCCGGCTACGCGGCGCTCGCCGCGAACGAGGCCGAGAAGGCCAGCCCGATCACGCTGATCGAGCTGCGCCCCTACGGCGCGTTCGGCCGGCTGTGGCTCGGCGGGACCGAGGCGCACATCGCCGAGGCCAGCAAGGCCGCGATCGCCGCGCTCGAGGCCGTGGACGGCCGCGTCGGCAAGTAGGCCCGCCCGGCGGCCGGCGGGCCTGCCGTTCGTCTGGCAGCCCCGACACCCCCGTCCGCCAGGCCGACGCCCGGGCCCGCGCAACCCCTGCGGCGGGCGTGGCGGTCTCCCTGGCACGTGACGTGCCTGACCGCTCCGTGTCCTGAAGGCAACCCCGGGCTCAACCGTTCAGACGGACGGGCCCGCGAGCCGAAGAGGGACCCGGGAGGTCGTCATGGCCGAGCGTCGTCGTCGCCTGGAGGAGTCCGCGCGGCTCATGCGCCAGCGCCTGACCGACCTCGAGCGCGGGGTCGTCACCGAGCACGAGCGCCCGATCCGCGAGGTCGCGATCGCCGCCGTGCGCGCGAACCTGAGCGAGATCGGCCGGGAGCTCTCGCGCATCGCGGGGTGAGCGCCGGGAGCGAGCGACTCAAAGCTCGTGGAGCTCGCCCACCGGGACGTGGACCTCGCGGCCGTCGACGGCCACGAGGACGCGCCCGTCGAAGTCCGGCAGGCGGCGCACGACGCACTCGACCTCGCCGGTCGCGCGACGCAGCGAGGCGAGGCAGCCCTCACGCAGATAGAGGACGCGCTGCCCCTGAGGCCCTGCGATCCGCACCACCTGCACCATGGGCCACCCCTCGTTCGCGGGGCGTAGGGTAGCCGCACCCCCCCCACATCCACGGAACTCGTTGCCGGACAACGCCCGGGCAGGCTCGCTCGCGGGCCCTCCCGGTCGTAACCTCGTGCCCATGAGCGAACCGCAGCCCCTGCCCCTGCGCGAGGAGGTCGAGCGCCGCCTCCGCGCCGCCCTCGACCCCTCCGCGCTCCGGATCGACGACGAGAGCCACCTCCACCGCGGCCACGCGGGCGCGAAGGGAGGCGGCGCGCACCTGCGCGTGGCGATCACCTCGCGCACGTTCTCGGGCAAGCCGCTGCTCGCGCAGCACCGCCTCGTGCAGGACGCCGTGCGCGACCTGATCGCCTCCGGCCGGATCCACGCGCTGGCGCTCCAGACCCGCGCCGAGGGCTGACGGCGCGGCCGTGGGCGGGGCTCGCGTGAGGTCCACTCCGCGGTCGCCCCGGGCCAGGCCGACCTCCCGCCGGCCGGTCAGCCTGGCCCGGCCCCCGCGCTTCGCCTGCGTGAGGTCCACGCCGCGCTCGCCCCGCGCCAGGCCGACCTCCCACCGGTCGGCCAACCTGGCGCGGCCCGCGCGCGTCGCTCAGGCCGGCGCGGCCAGCGCGCGCAGGCGCTCGGCCACGGCGCTCGCGGGGGCCGGACGCGCCCGGGGGTCGAAGGCCATGAGGGCGCGCACGAGGTCGGTCAGGGCGGGCGGGAGGCCCGGGCGGACGAGGTCGAGGTCCGGCGGGCGGATACCACGCATGAGCGCGCGGAAGACCTCGAGGGGCGTCTCGCCGACGGCGGGCCGGCGGTCGGTCAGGGC
This sequence comes from Planctomycetota bacterium, assembly GCA_024711205.1. Lineage (GTDB taxonomy): Bacteria > Planctomycetota > J058 > J058 > J058 > JANJTH01. The sequence goes on from JANJTH010000276.1 coordinate 2,329, forward strand.
CTCGTAGAGCGTCGCGCCCAGCGCGTAGAGGTCGGACGCGACGGAGGCGGCCTGGCCCTCGACGACCTCGAGGGCGACGTAATCGGGCGTCCCGAGCAGGTCGCTGGTGGCCGTGACGTTCGTGTCGGCGGGCCGCTTGGCGAGCCCGAGGTCGACGAGCACGGCCCGCCCGTCACGCTCGAGCACGACGTTCGCGGGCTTCACGTCGCGATGCACGAGGCCGACGGCGTGGATCGCCGCGAGCCCGCGGGCCACGTCCGCCCCGATCGAGGCCACGACGGCCGGGTCGCGCGGGCCACGCCGGCGCACGAGCGCGTGCAGCGTCTCCCCGCGGAGGAGCTCCATGGCGAGGTAGTGCCGCCCGCGCGCGTAGCCGGCGCCCAGGATCCGCACGACGTGCGGGTCGGCGATCGCGCTCAGGGTCGCGACCTCGCGGAAGAATCGCGCGAGGTCGGCGCGATCGGCCTCGAGCCGCGGCGCGAGGAGCTTGAGCGCGGCCTCGACCGGGCGCGCGCCCTCGGCCAGGGGCCCGGCCCCGGGACGCCGCGGCCCCGCAGCCCGGGCCTCGTAGACGGCGCCCAGCGCGCCCCGGCCGAGCTCCCGGACGAGGGTCCACCCGTCGATCACCTGCGGGAGCGCGCGCTCGGCGGCCTCGTCGAGGGGCGCGACGGGCGCGCGCGCGCCGGCCCGCCGGCCGCCGAGGTGGCGCACGACGCGCGCGAGCAGCTCGGAGGGGCGGAACGGCTTGACGAGGTAGTCGTCGGCGCCGGCCTCGAGCCCGCGCAGGACGTCCTCCTCCTCGTCGAGGACCGAGCAGAGGACGATCGGGAGCTCGCCCTTCCGGAACCGCGCGCGGAGCCGACGGGTCAGCCCGAGCCCGTCGAGCCGGGGGAGCTGCACGTCGCTCACGACGAGGTCGATCCCGCCCCGCTCGATGGCGTCGCACGCCGTGGCGCCGTCCCCGAAGGGCACGACCTCGAAGCCGCGCCCGCGCAGCGCGACGGTGAGGAAGCGCCGCAGGTAGGCGTCGTCCTCCACGACGGCGATCCGCGCCGGGCCGCCCTGGGCGGCGGAGTCCCCGACCCCCGGCGGCGGGTCGCTCGGCGCGCGCGCCGGGTCCCCCTCGCCGTCCCTGGGCCGCTCGGCCGCCCCAGGCCCACGCGCTTCGCTCAAGCCGCCCCGCTCCGCCCTCCCCCCGCGCGCTCGGTTGTAGACGGCGGGCCGTCCGCGAGGAACCGCGGGCGAGGCCCAGCTCAGAAGTGGAGCTGGGCCTGCAGGCGCGCCTCGTGCGCGCCCTCGCTCGCGTGGACGCCCCACAGGTAGAAGTAGTCGGCCTGGACCTTGAGCGCGTGCTCGAGCGCGTAGTAGCCGACCCCGCCGCCGGCCTCGTGGAGCCGCGCCACGGCCGAACCACCGAGCGGCCGGAGCTCCCCCCAGCGGCCCACGACCTCGACCTGCTCGTGGACGAACAGGCCCGCCTGCGCGAAGTAGCCCCAGGCGCTCCGGGTCCGCTCGACGAGCGGCGTCGCGCCGGCGAGGAACAGGACGTCGCGGTTGGCCCTGCGCCAGGTGACCTCGGAGGAGAACGAGAAGCCGGCCCACTTGAACGCGACGTCCACCGCCGCGTGCCGGTAGTCGACGCGCCCGGCGCGGAGCACGTCCCCGTGCGTGCTCCGCGCCCGGTTCGTCTTCGCGTTGTAGGCCGCGGCCGCCCCGAGCGCGAGCCGCGGGCCGTCGTCGCGCTCGAAGTCGGGCTCGTCGAGCGTGTCGAAGCCGCCGAACGGGAGGAGCTCGAGCCGCGCCGCCGTGAGCAGGCCGTCGGACGTCGCGATCCGGTTGCGGCCGTCGCCGCCGAAGACCCCGAGCGCGTAGCGCAGCCGGCCGCCGAGCCCGAGCAGGTCCTTCGAGTGGACCTGCACGCCCACGTCGCGGTCGAGGTTGAGCTCGGCCGTCACGACCGAGCGGTCGACGAGCTGGAGCGCGCCCGAGGAGACCACGCGCTGGCGGCCGAACCCGACCTTGCCCTGCCCGAACCACACCGAGGCGTCGCGGCCGAGCCGCCAGTCGAGCGAGGCGTCGCGGAGCACGAGCCGCTGGTCGCCCTCGGTGTCGAGGTTCGAGAAGGCGAGCTGGACCTTGTAGGTCAGGTCCCGCGTGAGCGCGTGCCCGCCCAGGGACAGGCGCGCCCGGCGGATCATGAAGCCGTCGCTCGGGTCCTCGCCGTCGGCGTCCGTGTGCGTGTAGCGGACCTGGATCCGGCCCCTGAGCTGGAGCGAGAGCCGGTCGTCGCCCGAGACGAACGTCACGCCCTCGCCGAGCGCCACCTCGAAGCGCGCGGGGGCCGGCCCCGCCTCGACCGGGGCGGCCTCGCCGGCTTCGCCCGGACCAGGCGGGGCGC
>JANJTH010000324.1 GCA_024711205.1 Planctomycetota bacterium
GCGGGGGCTCAGGCCCCGGCCGGGCCGCCCGGCGTCGCCAGCGCGCGCGGCGCCACGGCGCTCGCGCCGTGGAAGGACTGGCCCGCGGCCGCCATGGAGCGCAGGAGCGCGGCCGGCTCGAAGCGCGGGCCGTGCGCGCGCGCGAGGGCGTCGAGGCGCCGCACGACCTCGGCCGCGCCGAGCGCGTCGACGAGCCGGAACGGCCCGCCGCGGAACGGCGGGAACCCGAGCCCGAAGATCGCGCCCACGTCGCCGTCGCGCGCCGAGCGGAGGATCCCCTCCTCGAAGCAGCGCACGGCCTCGTTGACGAGCATGAGCGTGCAGCGCCAGGCCCAGGCCTCGTCGGGCTCGCGCCGGGTCGGCTTCACCCCGAGCAGTGCGTAGACCGACTCGTCCACGGGCTTCGTGCCCTCGCCCTGGGCCTTCTTCTTCTTGCCGTCGCCGGCGGCGGGCGGGTCGTAGCGGTAGAAGCCGCGCCCGTTCTTGCGCCCGAGCCGGCCGTCCGCGATCAGCTTCTCGATCCCCGCGGGGGGCGTGAAGCGCGCGCCGAACGCCTCGAGCAGGATCTTGCCGACCTTCTCGCCCACGTCGATCCCGACCTCGTCCATGAGCGTGATCGGCCCGACGGGGAACCCGAACTGCACGAGCGCGCGGTCGAGCGCGTCGACCGCGACCCCCTCGGCGAGCAGCCAGGCCGCCTCGTTCATGTAGGGGGCCAGGATCCGCGTCGTGTAGAAGCCCGGGCCGTCGCGCACGACGATCACCGTCTTGCCCTGCTGCTTGCCGAGCGCGACGCACGTCGCCGTGACCTCGGGCGCCGTCCGGTCGTGGACGATCACCTCGAGGAGCGGCATCTTCTCGACCGGCGAGAAGTAGTGCATGCCGATCACCTGCGCCGGGCGCTTGCTCGCGGCCGCGAGCTTCCCGATCGGGATCGACGACGTGTTCGAGGCGAAGATCGTGGTCGGCGGGCAGGCGGCCTCGACGTCCGCGATCATCTTGTGCTTGAGCCCCAGGTCCTCGAACACGGCCTCGATCACGACCTCGCAGCCCTGGAACCCGGCGTAGGTCGTCGTCCCCGAGACGCGCCCCCACACCTGGTCGCGGTCGAGCGCCGTCATGCGCCTGCGCTTGACCTTCTGGTCGAGCCCGCCGCGGACCTTCGCGAGCCCGTGGCCCACGGCCTTCGGGTCGCGGTCCTTGAGCCGGACGTGCAGCCCCGCGCCGTCGCAGGTGACCGCGGCCACGCCGCTCCCCATGAGCCCGGCGCCGAGCACGCCGACCTTCGTCACGGGGCGCGCGACGACGCTCGGGTCGCCCGTGCCGTTGTCCTTCTTGAGCGCCTGCGTCGCGTGGTAGATCGAGATCAGCGCGCGCGCCTCGGGCGAGACGCAGAGCGCGCCGAAGGCCTGCGCCTCGGCCTCGAGCCCGGCGCGCTGGCCCTGCGCGAGCCCCGTCCGCACGACGTCGAGGATCTTCTCGGGCGCCGGGTAGTTGCCCTGCGACTTCGCGAGCAGCGCCTCGCGCGCCTTCTGGAACAGCACGCGCCGCCCGAGCGGGTTCCCGGCCAGCGCCGCCTCGGTCAGGCCCTCGCGCGAGAAGAGCGAGCGCGCGGGGCCGGGCCCGGGCGCGCGCCCGGCGTCGGCGAGCGCGAGCGCGCGCGCGCAGGCGACCTCCAGGACGATCGGCGGCGGGACGACCTCGCACACGAGCCCGAGCTTCTTCGCGCGCCGCCCGTCGAGCTGCCGGCCCGTGAGCATGAGGTCGAGCGCGGCCTGCACGCCCACGAGCGCGGGGAGCCGCTGCGTGCCGCCGGCGCCGGGGAGCAGCCCCAGCATGACCTCGGGGAGCCCGAGCTTCGTCTTGCGCGCGTCGCTCGCGACGCGCCCGTGGCAGGCGAGCGCCAGCTCGAGCCCGCCGCCCAGGCACGCCCCGTGGATCGCCGCGACGAACGGCTTGGGCGAGGCCGCGATCCGGTCCATGACGCGCTGGCCCTGCCGCGAGAGGTCGGCGCCCTCCTCGGGGCGGGTCACCTTCGCGAGCATGTCGATGTCCGCGCCGGCCACGAACGAGTCGGGCTTGCCCGAGGCGAGCACGACCGCGCGCACGCGCCCGTCGCGCTCGAGCCGGTCGAGCGCCTGCCCGAAGGCCGGCGCGAAGTCGGGCTTGAGCGTGTTCACGGGCTCGCCGGGCACGTCGAGCCGCAGCACGGCCACGCCGTCGGGGCGGCGCGCGATCGTGAGTCCGGGGGCGACCTCCTCGGGCGCGCCCCCAGTCGGGGGGGCCACCTGGACCGGAGCCGCGGGCGCCGGGGTGTCCGTCGGTCGGGTCGTCGTCGCGCTCACGCTGCCTCCGCTCCACGCTCCGTCCGCTCCGGGCGGACCTCCCTCCGGGCGGTCCGCCCGGAACGTCCCTCGCGCGTCGCTCACGCTTGCACCTCCAGGACCACCGCCGCGCCCAGGCCGCCCGCCGCGCAGGCCGCCACGAGGCCGAGCCCGCCGCCGCGCCGCTTGAGCTCGCGCGCCGTCTGCACGAGCTGCCGCCCGCCCGTCGCTGCGAACGGGTGCCCGATCGAGATCGAGCCGCCGGACACGTTGAAGCGGTCCATGTCGACCTCGCCGAGCGGGGCCGCGCGCCCGAGCTTCTCCTCGGCGAAGCGCTTGCTGCCCCAGGCCTGCAGGTTCGAGAGCACCTGCGCGGCGAACGCCTCGTGCATGTCGACGAGCGCCATGTCCGCGAGCGCGCAGCCCGCGCGGTCGAGCGCGCGCGGCGCCGCGTAGGCCGGGCCCATGAGCATCTGCTCGAACGGATCGAGCGCGGCGAAGGCCCAGCTCTTGATCGTCGCGAGCACCTCGAGGCCCTCCGCGCGCGCCTTGTCCTCGCGCATGAGGAGCATGGCGCTCGCGCCGTCGGTCAACGGCGAGCTGTTCCCCGCCGTGATCGTCCCGTGCCTCCGGTCGAAGGCCGGCTTGAGCTTCGCGTAGCCCTCGAGCGTCGAGTCGCGCCGGACGACGTCGTCCTCGAGCGCGGGCTCGAGCTTCGGCAGCGCGTAGACGGGGATCACCTCCTCGGCGAACCGCCCGTCGGCCCACGCGGCCGCCGCGCGCTGGTGGCTCCGGTGCGCGAGCGCGTCCTGGTCGGCGCGCGAGATCCCGTTCTCCTTGGCCATCTTCTCCGCGCTCTCGCCCATGGTCAGCCCGGTCGAGGGCTCCTTGGGCGAGGGCGGGACGGGCAGGAGGTCCTTCGCGGCGAGCTTCGTGAGCAGGCCGACCTTCTCGCCCAGCGACTTGGCCTTCGACAGGCGCACGAGCGTCTTCGAGAGCTTCTCGCTCACGGTCACGGGCACGATCGACGCGCTGTCGGCCCCGCCGGCGATCCCGCACTCGATCGAGCCGGCGAGGATCGCCTCGGCCACGCTGACCGCGGCCTGATAGCTCGTGGCGCAGGCGCGCGAGACCGAGAACGCCTCGACGTCGCGGGGCAGCCCGACGCCGAGCACGACCTCGCGAGCAATGTTCGGCGCCGAGACCGACGGGACGACCTGCCCGTAGACGACCTGGTCGATCGCGTCGGACCGGACGCCCGACCGCTCGACGAGCTCCTTGACGACCGCGCGCCCGAGCTCGAGCGCGGTCATGTCGCGGAACGCGCCGTTCTGGCGCATGAACGGGGTCCGGCACCCCGCCACGAGGGCCACCCGCGGCCCGCCGCTCCCGTTCGCCTTCTTCGCCACGCCGCCGCTCCTGTTCGCCCCGCGCGAGGGCCCGCGGCTGGCCGCGTGCCCGGGACGTCGTTCGTACGCGAACGAAGTATACGCACCGCGTCATGGCCGACAACCCTCCCCTGGCCTGAAGCGCAAGCCATTGGCGCGCAACGGCCTGCGCAGTTCGGGCGCCCCCGGTTGCGCGCCCTTGCGAACGAAATGCGAACCTTCCTGTCGGCGCCCGCGGGTAGCTTCCCGCGCGCGACCTGCCCGCGCGGGCGGGTCGCGGCTACGCTGAGACGGCCGACCCCACCCCCCGCCGGACGAGGAGGAGGACCCGTGGCGCTCGAAGAGCACGTCGCCCCCCCGCCCAACGTGGTGCCCGACCTCGCCCGCGACGAGCACGCCGTCGCGGGCGAGGACGACGAGGTCGACTACCCCGTCTCGGACGGGAGGCCCGTGGGGGAGACCGACCAGCACCGCGACGAGCTGCTCTACTACGCCGTCGACGTCCTGCGCCACCACTTCCGCCGGTCGCCCGACGTCTACGTCTCGGGCAACAACTTCCTCTACTACGGGCGCGGCGACCCGTCGGCCGTCGTGAGCCCGGACGCCTACGTCGTCCGCGGCGTGGCGGGCCACCAGCGCGACGTGTTCAAGGTGTGGGAGGAGGGCGGGCACCGCCCCGTGTTCGTGCTCGAGATCACCTCGCGCAAGACCCGCAACGAGGACCGGCGCGCGAAGAAGCAGCGCTACGAGCTCGACCTGCAGGTCCCCGAGTACTTCCTGTGGGACCCCCGCGCGGAGTGGGTCGGCGAGGGCCTGGTCGGCTTCGCGCTCCGCGACGGGCGCTACGTCGAGCTCCAGCCGCTGCCGGGCGGTCGCCTGCCCAGCGCGCAGCTCGGGCTCGAGCTCGGGGTCGAGGGCGGGCACCTCCGCTTCTACGAGCCGGGCGCCACGACCCCGGTCCCCACGCTGCACGAGCGGGCCGCGCAGGCCGAGCGCGCGCTCGACGAGGCCGAGGAGGCGCTCGCGACGGCCGAGCGCGCGCGCGACCTGGCCCGCCGCCGCGCGGAGGACGAGCACCGCCGCGCCGAGGACGAACGCCGTCGCGCGGAGGACGAGCGCCGTCGCGCCGACGCGCTCGAGGCGGAGCTCCGTCGCCTGCGCGGCGAGGGAGACTGAGGGACCGCCCGGCGGGGCGCGGCCAGGCCGGGGCAGACCGGGAGCGCGTGGAGGGCCCTTCATGGACGGCGGGTGCGTCCTCGCGCTGGTCCTCGCCGCCTGCGGCGTCGTCGCCGTCCTTCGGCTCGCGAGCCTCGGCGGCTCGACCGCAGGGGGCGAAGCCCCGAGCCTCACCGAGCGCCTGCAGGCCCCGGACTCCGCGAGCTTCGAGGCGGCGCTCGGTCGCCCGCTGCCAGCGGAGATCCTCGACTTCCACCGGAGGGATCCGCGCCGCTTCCTCGCCGACGTCGAGCTGAATGGGGACGTCGTGGCTTGGTTCCTGCCGCTCGACACCAGGACGTTCGCGGAGTACGGACTCGCTGACGCGCTCCTTCCGCTCGCCGTCGACGGCTCCGGCAGTCGCTACTGCGTCGACCTCGGCGACCCCGCGCTCCTGGTCTTGCTCTTCGACGAAGACGAGCCTGAGCCCTTCGCGGTCTCGGACCGCTTCGACACCTTCCTCGACGCGCTCGAAGGCGCGGCGCGGGCGGCCGGCAATGGGTCGCGCAAGGACGCGGGCTCGCCCCCTTCGCGTTGAGCCTCGCTGCGCAGGGAGCGCGTCGCGGCCCCGAGGTTGCGACAGGCCCGCCCCGCGCTCAGGCCGTGAGCAGCCGCCGGAGCTTCGCCGCCCCGCCCGCGACGTCCCCGCCGAAGGCGTCGGCCGCGGCCAGGGCGGCGCGGGCCGCGTCGCCCAGGTCGGTGCCCTCGCGGAGCGCGCGGGGGCCGAGCCGCTCGAGCTGCACGCCGAGGAGCGCGTAGGCGCGCTCGAGCCAGCCGGCGGGCTCGACGCCGCGCGTGAGCCCGAGCGCGACGACGAGCTGGACCCAGCGCCGGTGCGCCTCGGGCTCGCCGTCGAGGTGCGCCGCGAGGTAGGCCCAGGCCAGCTCGGCCGCGAAGCGCTCGCCGTCGCCGTCGTGCGCGCGCGCGACGACCGAGCGCAGGTCGGGCGCGTCGCTCCGGCCGAGCGCCGGGAGCACGGTCCCGAGCGGGCCCGTGAGCTCGGCCCACCCGGCGTTCCGGTCGGCGGGGAACGGCACGAGGCGCATCTCGCCGGCCATGGCCATGCCCTGGAGCTGCGCCACGCGGAAGCCCTTCGCGTCGAGCAGCATGCCCCCGTCGAAGCGCTTCGTCGCGACGAGCCCGGGGCGGACGTGGACCCACGTGCTCACGGGCATGACGTGGTCGACGCCGAGCCGGTGGAGCCCCGCCGGCACCCCGCCGATCCCGAGCACGCCGCCCGGCGAGGGGACCTGCGCGAGGTCGAGCCAGGCGTCGCCCGGCGGGAGGTCGAGCAGCAGGACGATCCCGGCGCCGCTCATCAGTTCTGCCGCCCCTCGATCGCCATGATGCACACGGCGAGGCCGATCCCGAGCCTGCGGTCGAGCACGCCCCGCTCGTCGGGCCCGTAGTCGAGCTCCATCTTGAACACGAACGGGTTGAAGAACTGCCGGAAGCTCCCGAGGGGCGCCCCGTCGCTCGAGGTCAGCGCGTAGGTCTGCGGGATGAGGTTGGCGAGGAACCGGCGGATCAGCGCGAGCGCGGTCGAGTCCTCGGCGCACGTCGCGATCACCTGCTCCTGCGGGTCGAGCACCTCCCACGCGTCGCGGAGGATGCTCTTGAGCCCCTTGCGCCGGCACGAGCCGACGCGCTGCCCCGTCTTCGCGCAGTCGATGTCGTAGGTCGCCGAGAAGTCGATCACGCTCCGCGCGCGGATCCGCAGGAGGGGCGTCGTCATGGCCTCCTCGCCGAAGACCGTGAAGTCCTCCTTGAGCTTGAACGCCTTCTGCTCGGCGTAGAAGCACACCCGCTCGGGGTCGTCCCAGGCGTAGATGTGGAAGGCCCCGCCGAACAGCTTGAAGACCTTGCGGCGGATCAGGTAGCGGTCGAGCGAGAACGGGTCCACGGGGGGTCCTCCGGACGGCCGGGGCGGGCGCGGGATCCTACCCGACGGGGCGCTGCGTCTCGCGGGCCAGGTCCCGGCGGTATGCTCGCCCACCGTGAGCCCCGTCACGCACGGCCTCCTCTCGTGGCTGCTCGGCAACGCCCCGCGCGACACGACGCGCCGCGAGCGCGTCGTCGTGACCGCGGGCGGCCTGATCCCCGACGTCGACGGGCTGGGCGCCGTCCCGGACGTGCTCACCCGCGCGCTCGGGGTCGACCCGCCGACGCAGCTCTTCTCGGCCTGGCACCACGAGCTCCACGGCCTGCCGTTCGCGCTCGTCGCAGCGGGCGGGCTCGGGGCGCTCGTCCCGTGCGGGCGGCGCGCGCGGGCGACCGCGCTCGTGCTCCTGGCCTTCCACCTCCACCTGCTGTGCGACCTCGTGGGTGCGCGGGGCCCCGACGACTACGCCTGGCCGCTCCCCTACCTGGCGCCGCTCTCGCAGGCGGTCCTCCTCGAGTGGTCCGGGCAGTGGGCGCTGAACGCCTGGCCGAACTTCGCGATCACGGGCGCCGCGCTCGCCGCGACCGTGGCCCTCGCGCTCCGGCGCGGGCGCACGTTCGTCGAGTGCGTCTCGCTCCGCGCCGACGCCGCGGTCGTCGCGGCCCTGCGCCGGCGGCTCGGCCGCGGCGCCCCGTCCCCGGCCCCCGGCGCCGAGGGCTCGCCCGGCCCCGACCCGACGCCGTCCCCCGACCCCACGCCGTCCGAGGAGGCCGCCCCATGACGCGCAAGCGGATCGCGCTGATCTCGACCGGCGGCACGATCGAGAAGACCTACGACGAGCTGCGCGGCGTGCTCACGAACGAGGTCTCGGTCCTCGACGTCATGCTCGCCTCGCTCCAGCTCGAGGGCGTGTCGATCGCGCGCGTCGCGCTCATGAACAAGGACAGCCTGGACATGTCCGAGGTCGACCACCAGCTGATCGCCGAGACGGCCGGGGTCCACGCGCGCGCCAGCGACGGCGTCGTGATCGTCCACGGCACGGACCGGCTCGCGAACACGGGCGAGCGGCTCGTCGCGGTCGCGCCCGACCTGCGCGTGCCGGTCGTGCTCACGGGCGCCATGCGCCCCTACGTCATGCGCACGACCGACGCGCTCCAGAACCTGACCGAGGCGCTCCTCGCGGTCCAGATCGCGCCCCCGGGCGTCTACGTCGCCATGCACAACCGCCTGCTGCGGTTCCCGGGCGTCGTCAAGGACCCGTCCCGCGGCACCTTCGTCCGCAAGGACGAGGTCCGCTAGCGGGGCGTCGGAGGAGGCTCGATCTCCAAGCGGGGGCGTCCCGGCTCAGGCGGCGGGAGCCTCCCTGCGCGGAACTCCTCGCCGCAGCTGGGGGGAACCGTCCCTGCACGACCGCGGGAACGGGAACGGGAACGGGAACGGGAACGGGAAGAACGCGGACACTGGCGCCCTTGCCCCGGTCACGGTCCCCCGGGGCCTTCCCGCCCCTCGAGGCGCCCTGGCCAAGCACCATCCCCACAGACGAAGTGCGGGGTCCGGGGGGGGCCCGCGCAGCGGGGCCCCCCCGGACCCCGCACTTCGTCATTGGCCCGGGACGCTGCCCGTGATCCCGACCGTGTTCGGCTGCCCGCCGGTCGTCGTGCCCGAGGGCGGCAGGTAGCTGCGGAGGTTCACGCCGGCCGAGTAGGGGGGGCCCCAGTGCAGGTTCCCCTCGAGCGCGTCGAGGAAGCGCGAGTCCGTGTAGAAGGTCTCGAGCCGGTCGGCCGTCGGGCGCAGGTTCTTGTACTTGAGCGCGAGGAAGTCGCCGACCTGCGCCGGCGTGATCGCCGCCGCCGGGTCGTCGAGGTTCGCCGGGACCGGGCGGTTGGCCCGCGCGTAGAGCGTCTTGAGCTGGTCCTTCAGGTAGTCGCGCGCCTTGTAGGTCGTGCGCGTCGCCGTCTCGCGCTCGCCCGCGTTGACGATCGCCGCGAGCTCCTCGGGCCGGATCGCGAGCGCGTCGCCGAGGCGCTTGCGGACCTCCGCGAGCGACAGGTCGCCGTTGCGCGCCGTCGGGTTCTCGAGCATGTCGATCGCCTTCGGCCGCGGGCCCTGCGTCTCGGGGAGGACCTCGTAGCGCGGGCGACCCTCGTAGACCTTGAGCCGCCGGAGGTGGGCCTCGTCGCCGTAGAGCGGGTTGCCGCCCACGAGCACGAGCTGCACGTTCGCCTCGGTCGCCTGGATCAGGTTGCGGTAGGTCGACTTGCCCAGGTCGTCCACGACGAGCAGGTCGGCGGTCATGCCGGCCTTGACCATGCCGACCTTGTCCTGCCAGTGGACCATGCGGGCCGGGTTGACGGTCGCCATCTCGACGATCTGGCGGTCCGTGAACAGGCCGCCGAGCTGGGTCCGGTTGTACTGGTCGACGACCTTCAGCTCCCAGAGGAGGTTCTTGGTCCCCGACGGCGCCCAGTCCGTGCCGAGCGCGATCAGCGACCCGTGCCGGAGCGCCGCCCGCACGTCCGTCGTCTTGCCGTAGAGCAGCAGGTTCGAGGTCGGCGACCACACGATCCGCGGCGGCAGGCCGGTCTTCTGCTTCCAGAGCGCGAAGTCCTCGTCCTTCATGGCCGTGCAATGGACGCCCACGAGGCCCGGCCAGATCAGGTCGGCCTGGACCATGCCGGGCCGGTTGCGCGAGGAGAAGGGCTGGTTCGGGTCGAAGCTCGGGTTCGACCACTCGGCGCGCGAGTAGTCGTCGATCCCCTCGGCCATGTGGACGATCCAGGCCTTGTAGAGCTTGATCCGCCCGATCTGGTCGGGGAGGTGGTTCCAGAACAGGCGGTCGATCGTGAACGAGCGCTGCCCGACGTGGCGCTCGCCGAAGTTCTCGAGCTCGACGTTGCGCACGAGCGAGCGCGAGATCGCCGGGTTGTTCGCCGCGCCCTGGTTCGTCGTCTCGCCGCCGATGATCGAGCGGACCTCGGCGAACTTGAACGCCTCGTCGCTCCGGTTGTACATGAACCGGTCGGTGACGACCTTCCAGGGGTTGTTGACCCAGGTCTCGTAGTCCTTCCCGCCCGGCCACTGGTCGTGGTTGTCGAAGTGCCGCGGCACCGGGTAGACGGGGAGGAAGTTGTATTCCATGTGGTTGTGGAGGTTGATCAGCCCGGGGTAGATGAACCCCCGGGTCTCGATCACGATCGCGCCCGGGGGCGTCGGGGCCGACACGGCGCGGATCGCCTCGATCTTGTCGCCGCGGATCACGACCTGCGCGCGCCGCGCGGCGGCGCCGGTCATGGACACGACCTTGCCCTTGAGGACGACCACCGTGTCGGGGGTCCACTGGGCCTGGGCGGGCGTGGCCCAGGCGAGCACGAGCGCGAACAGAGCGAGGCAGACCGAGCGCATGGGTGCGTCCTCCGCACCCGGAGCTTACGCATTTCCCAGGCCGAAGTCTTGTCCATTCCGGGGGCAGCACTTGCGGCGTAAGGCGGCGTGCCGCAACGTCCCAGGACGGTCGCGTCCCGGCACGATCACTCGGACTTCGGGGTTTCAGCTCGGACGCCGGCGCGGCCAGGGCTCGTCCACGGCGTTCGGGATCCGCCCGCCGCGCGGCCGGGGCGCTCGGCGCGTGAGCTCGGCGCGGACGCCTGGGCGCTCGCGGCCACGGGTCGCCCCCCGGCTCGCTCGTCGTCCGCGTGCGGGGCGCGGCGCCGGCACGCGGCCAGGAGGCGGGCGCGCCGGGGCGCAGCCCGGGACCCGGCGCAACCGGGTGCGCCGGGCCGCGGAGCGGCGCATGGTGATCGTGGCGGCTCAGCCGGCGGGCCAGAGCTCCTCGGGGGCGGCCGCGTCGAAGATCCGATCCGTCCAGGCCTCGAGGTCCTCGAGCGAGGCCGCCTGGAGCCGGGCGAGCACGGCTTCCGGGACGGGGGCGAACCGCTTGCGGAGCAGGCGCTCGATGATCCGCCGCGCCTCCTCGACTCGACCCTCGACTCGACCCTCGACTCGACCCGCGGCGTGGAGCTTCTGCGCAGCCGTCATGGCGGGCTCGTGGGCGTGTTGGCCGCCCGCCGGCGCGAGCTCGGGCGCGCCGCCGGTCATCCGCTTGCCCACAGGTCCTCGAGCTGCGCCCCGTCGAAGACCCGATCCGTCCAGGCCTCGAGCTGCTCGAGCGAGGCGGCCTGGAGCCGGGCGAGCACGGCTTCCGGAATGGGGGCGAGCCGCTTGCGGAGCAGGCGCTCGAGGATCCGCCGCGCCTCCTCGACTCGACCCGCGGCGTGGAGCTTCTGCGCAGCCGTCATGGCGACCTCCTGGGCGCGCGGGCCTCCGGCCTGCGCGAGCTTCACGTAGAAGGCGTCGTCGGGGGCGGCCTCGACCACGCGGACATGGTACACCACGAGGAGCTCGAACCCCGAGACCTGGTCGTCCGTGGCCTCGTGGCCGAGCAGCGCCCGGGCGGCGTCGACGAGCGCCGCCTCCATGCGCGCCGGGTCGCGGCGCGCCAGCGCGAGCAGGTGGAGCATGGCCCGCACGAGCGGCGGCCACGGCGCCGCGAGCAGCGCGGGCACCGGCGTCGCCACGAGGTCGAGCACGACGGGCTCCACGGCGGGCGTCGCCTGCGCGGCGAGCTCACCCGCCTCGCGGTCGCCCCACCAGCGCGGGTCGAGCAGGGCGCGCACGGTCCGCGGACCGCGCCACGGCGCCTTGCCCTGCGCGAGCACGACGGGGATCACGGGCGCGAGCCACGCGCCGGGGGCGCGGTCGAGCTGCTGCTCCCAGAGCGCGAGCTGGTAGCCCCCGAGCCGGAGCGGGAGCCGCGGGTCGGGCGAGGTCACGTGCTCGAAGAGCACGAGGACCTGCGCGCGCCAGGCGCCGCCCGCGCCCCCGGCGCTCGCCTCCGCAGGCGCGCCCCCGGCCTCGCCCCCGCCCGGGAACCCCGCGAACGTCACGTCGAACAGGAGGTCCAGGTAGCCCTGCCGGAGGTCGCGCGCGACGACGTTCGTCGGGCCCGGGACGAGCGCCGCCGACGCGATCGCCGCCCCCCACCGCGGCGGGAGCACGACGCGCAGGAAGCCGCGGGCCTCCTCGGGCCGGCCGAGCACGCCCTTCACGAGCGCGTCGTGGACCTGCCGCGGCGTGAGGGCGGCTTCGCTCGACGGCTCGCCGGGCTGCGCGGCCGGCGCGGCCTCGGCGCTCTGGGCCGGCGGCAAAGCCTCGCGCGCCGGGTCGGGCTCACCCGGCGCGGGGGCGCTCGGGTGGGTCGAGTCGGCCGGGTCGGTCGCCATGAGACCTCCTCGAGCGCGGGAGGGTAGCGCGCGGCACCGACAAGTAGGTTCGTGAAATGTTCTTCCAGGCGAGTTCGGCAGGTCAGCCGCGAACGGCAGGCCTCGCCGCGCGCCCTGGGCGCTGCGGGACCTCGTCGGCGCGGCCGGGCGTGCTGCGGCCGCTCGGTCGGCTCCACGCTCGCGCCTGGGCCTCGGCGCGTGGCGCGTGGCTCCCAGGGCGCGTCGCGCCGGCTCGCCTGGTCCGGGCGCGCTGCGGCGGCCCGTGTCAGGCTCGGGCCATGAGGCGGGTCGGGACCGCGACCTGCCCGGTGGGGGGAGGAGCGCCATGGGTCGGGCCGCGCAGGAGGCGCCCCCCCTCGTGGGGGTCGTGCTCGACGCCGGGAGCGCTCCGGTCGCGGGCGCCGTCGTGGGCTGGTCGGCGGCGGAAGTCGCCGGAGCGCACGCCGCGACCCCCGCGCACCCGGGCTTCGGCGCGCTCGAGCTCCTGCCCGCGCGCACCGCGTCGGACGGTGACGTCTGCGAGGTCCCCGTCGGCCTCCCCGCGCGCTACCGGGTCCGGGGGCACACCTGGCTCGGCCCGGTCGACGAGACCCTCGACCTCGCGCCGGGCGTCGAGCGCCCGCTGCGCCTCGCGTGAGCGACCCCGGCGCGCCCACCCCCGGCGGCCCGCGCCTACCGCTCGCGCCCCGGGCCTCCGCGGCCGCCGCCCGCGTGCGGGCCGCCTTCGCGGCCGGCGACCCGCCCCTCACGAACCACATCGACTGGGCGCACGACGACCTGGCGACGCTCGTCTTCGCCTTCCGCGCCGACGCCGACCTCGAGCGGGCGCGCGCCGCCGGCCTCCTGGTCCGGATCGAAGCCGCCGCCCGCGCCGGGCTCCGCGAGGCCGGCTGCACGGACGCCGAGGTCGCGGCCGCCGTCGTGAGCTTCGTGTCGGAGGAGGAGGTCGATCGCCGCGGCGGCCCCTGGATCTACTTCAAGTGAGGGGTCGGCACGGGCCGCCCGGCGGCCCCCGCGCGCGGAGCCGCCCGCGACGCGCCCGGCGACTCCGCTACCATGCTGGCCCGTGAGTTCGCCGTTCCTCGAGGTCCCCGAGGCGCGCTGGGTCGCGAGCAACGCGCTCGCGTTCGCGCTCCGCGACGCGTTCCCGGTCTCGCCCGGGCACACGCTCGTCGTGCCCCGGCGCCTGGTCGCGACCTGGTTCGAGGCGACCCGCGCGGAGCAGCACGCGCTGCTCGACCTCGTCGACGAGGTGAAGCGCGCCCTCGATCGGGAGCTCGCGCCCGCGGGCTACAACGTCGGCTTCAACGCGGGCGAGGCCGCGGGCCAGACGGTCCAGCACCTCCACGTGCACGTGATCCCGCGCTTCCCCGGCGACGTGCCCGACCCGCGCGGCGGCGTGCGCCACGTGATCCCCGCGCGGGCGAACTACCTCCGCCCGCCGCCGCTCGTCACGGGCGGCGACGCGGACCCCTTCCTCGGGCACCTCCTGCCCCTGTTCGCGCGGGCCGCCGAGGTCGCGATCGTCGCGGCCTTCGTCCAGGAGAGCGGCCTCGACGTCCTGCGGGACGCGGTCCGGAACGCGCTCGCGCGCGGCGCCTCCGTGCGCCTCGTCACGGGCGACTACCTCCAGATCACGCAGGTCGACGCGCTCGAGACGCTGCTCGCCTGGGGCGGCCTCGACGCGTCGGAGGAGGGAGGCGCGCCCGGGCGCTTCGAGGCCCGGGTGGTCGAGGTCGCGCGCCTCGCCTCGGCGGGCGGGTCGTTCCACCCCAAGAGCTGGCGCTTCGAGGGCCCGGACCTCGGCGTCGCGTTCGTGGGGAGCAGCAACGTGTCGTGCCTCGCGCTCGGGCGCGGCGTCGAGTGGAACCTGCGCGCCGACCGGGCGCGCGACCCGGAGGCCTACCGCCGGGTCGCCGAGGCGTTCGACGACCTGTGGCGCGTCGCGACGCCGCTGAGCTCCGCCTGGATCGCGGCCTACCGCGCGCGGGCGCGCCTCGCGGCGGCGCCGCCCCCGGTCGCCGAGGTGGACGTGGTCCCCGACGCGCCGCCGCCCGAGCCGAACGCGCCGCAGCGCGCGGCGCTCGAGGCGCTCGCGCGCTCGCGCGAGGCCGGGCACCGGCGCGCGCTCGTCGTCCTCGCGACGGGCCTCGGCAAGACCTGGCTCGCCGCCTTCGACGTCGAGGCCGTCGGGCGCGCCCTCGGGCGCTGTCCCCGCGTCCTCTGGCTCGCGCACCGGGCCGAGCTCCTGGCCCAGGCCCGGCGGACCTGCCGGCGCATGCTCGCGCGCAGCTTCCCCGAGGCCACGACGAGCTGGTGCGTGGGCGACCAGGCCGCGCTCGACGGCGACGTCGTCATGGCCTCGGTCCAGAAGCTCGCGCGGCCGGAGCAGCTCGCGCGCCTCGCGCCCGACGCCTTCGACTACGTCGTGATCGACGAGGTCCACCACGCCGACGCGCCGAGCTACCGGCGCCTCCTCGCGCGCCTCGAGCCCGGGTTCCTGCTCGGGCTCACGGCGACGCCCGAGCGCGCCGACGAGGGCGACGTGCGCGGGCTGTTCGACGACCACGTGCCCTTCGAGGCCGGGATCGGCGACGGGATCGGGCAGGGCCTCCTCGCGCCGTTCGCCTACTTCGGGCTCCGGGACGACGTCGACTACGCGAACGTCCCCTGGCGGAACCGCCGGTTCGACCCCGCGGCCCTCGCGCAGGCCGTGCAGACCCAGCGGCGCATGGAGAAGCTCTGGGAGGCGTGGCAGGCCCGGCCCGGGACCCGGACGCTCGTGTTCTGCGCGTCGATCGAGCACGCGGCGTTCGCGCGCGACTGGCTGCGGGCGCGCGGCGTGCGCGTCGAGGCCGTCCACTCGGGCCCGGGCTCGGCCGACCGCTTCTCGGCGCTGCCCGACCTCGAGGCGGGGCGGCTCGACGCCCTGTGCGCGGTCGACCTGTTCAACGAGGGGATCGACGTCCCGCTCGTCGACCGGGTCGTCATGCTCCGGCCGACCGAGTCGCTCGTCGTGTTCCTCCAGCAGCTCGGGCGCGGTCTCCGGCGCGCCGTGGGCAAGGACCGCCTGACGGTGATCGACTTCGTCGGCAACCACCGGGTGTTCCTGGGCCGGGTCCGCCAGCTCCTCGCGCTCGGCGGGGAGCGCGCGACGCCGCTCCTCGCATTTCTCCGCGACGGCGCCGCGCCCGGGCTCCCGCCGGGCTGCGCGCTCGACGTCGAGCTCGAGGCGAAGGCGCTCCTCGAGCGCCTGCTCGGCCCGTCGGGCGCGAGCGCGGTCGAGCACGCCTACGCCGAGCTGCGAGCCATCCGGGGCCGGCGCCCGCGGATCGTCGAGCTCCTGCACCTGGGCTATCGGCCCTCGGCGCTCCGCAAGCAGCACGAGGGCTGGTTCCGGTTCGTCGCAGCCCGGGGCGACGCCACGGACGCCGAGCGGCGCGTCCTCGCGCGCGCGGGCGCGTGGCTCGACGAGCTCGAGACCGCGGCCATGACCAAGAGCTTCAAGATGATCGTGGTCGAGGCGCTCCTCGAGGCCGACGCGCTCACCGAGGGCATGGCGCTCGACGAGCTCGCGCGCCGCGCCTGGGCCGTCCTGGCGCGGAGCCCCGAGCTGCGGGCGGACCTCGAGGGCGTCCGTGAGCTCGCGGGGGTCTCGGACGGCGACGACCCGCGCTGGCGCGCGTACTGGCGCAGGAACCCCGTCGCGGCCTGGCTGGGCGAGGGGCGCAAGCAGCAAGGCAGGACCTGGTTCCGGCTCGAGGGCGCGCCCGCGCGGCTCGTCTCGCGGCTGGAGGTCGCGCCGGAGGACGCGGCGACGCTGGCCGAGCAGACCCGCGAGCTCGTCGAGTACCGGCTCGCGCAGTATCGGGCCCGGCGCGAGGACCCCGCGCTCGGCGACGCGTTCGAGTGCCGTGTGACCTGGAACAAGCGCGACCCGATCCTGAAGCTCCCTGGCAGGCAGGGCCGCGACCTGCCCGAGGGCGAGGTCGCCGTGCGCGTGGCGCCGGACGGACGAGCTTGGCTGTTCCGGTTCATGAAGGAGTACGTGAACGTCGCCCGCCCCGCGGGCGAGCAGCGCAACGGCTTGCCCGACCTCCTGCGCGGCTGGTTCGGCCCGGTCGCCGGGCGGCCGGGCACGGGCTTCACCGTGCGCTTCAGCCCGTCGCCCGACGGCTGGTGGATCGAGAGGGCCGGGGCCGAGGTGATCAAGTTCCCCGGCCGCGCGGTGGTCGCGGCCTACCCGACCCTGCGCGCGGCCGCCGGCGCCGCGCGCGGCGCGGCGACCGACGCGCCCGAGGCCGAGCCCGTGCGCCTCCCGGTCGAGCCCGACGCGGAGGGGGCGTTCGCCGTCCGCGCCGCGGGCGACTCCATGGACGGCGGCGCGAGCCCGATCCGTGACGGCGACTGGCTCCTCCTCCGGCCGGCCCGAGGCCTCGGCCTCCGGGCGCTCCTCGGCAAGGTGGCGCTCGTCCAGCTCGAGGACCCGGCGGGCGGGCACGCCTACCAGGTCAAGCGCGTCGTCGACGACGGCGGCCGCGTGATCCTCCGCTCCGACAACCCGGCGCGCCCGTCGTTCCCCGCGACCGAGGCCATGACCCCGATCGCCACGCTCGTCGACGTGATCCCGCCCGAGCGGCTCGCTCCGCCGCCCGGGAGCCCCGTCGAGGACGAGCGGCTCGCCGAGGCGTTCGGACTCGAGGAGCCGCCGCGGACCGGGCGGATCGCCGGGCACCTGTTCGCGCTCGTCGACGCCCCGGGCGCGTTCACGGCGCCGGATCGGCTGCGCTGGGACCCGCCCGACCGGCGGCCCTCCGAGCCGGTCTACGTGCTCGCGCGGGCCCCCGGCGCGCCCGCCTGGCGCTACGTGGGCCTCGGGCGCTGGAGCGACGACGAGCGCACGTGGTCCTGCCCGGCGCTGGACCACGCGACGTGGCGAGCGCTCGGCGGCGAGCGGACGAGCTCGCGGCGCCTTCCCGCGGGTGCCCTCGAGCGGGTGCCTGCGGCCGTGGCCCGGCTCCTCGCCCTCGTCGGCGTGGGCGGCTGGGCCGAGCACGCGGGTCGTCGCTGCCGCGTCCTCGAGGCGACCCGATCCGGCGGGGTGCGGATCGAGACGCCCGAGGGCAAGCGGTCACGGACGATCAGCGCGACGGACCTGGCGTGGGCGCTCGTCGCGACGGACGACGTCGCGCTCCACGGGGGACGCCTCGACGAGGCGCGCGTGAACCGCCTGCGCTACCTCGAGGGGACGCCCGAGGGCTCGACGCGCTGGATCGACACGGGCTGGGCGCTCGTCCTCGTGGCCGCGGCCGGTGCGCCCGCCTCTTGAGCGCCGCCCCCCCGCCTACCCCCCCGACGCGAGCTCGTCCTCGCGGAGGCTGTACTTGTCCAGCTTCTTGAGGAACCCGTAGCGCGAGAGGCCGAGGACCTTGGCGGTGCGGGTCTTGTTGAAGTCGTGGTGGCGTAGGGACTCGATCAGGATCCGGCGCTCGATCCCCTCGAGGCGCTCCTTGAGCGTGCGGCCCTCGTCGGCGACGACCGAGACCTCGACCTTGTCGTGGCGGCGCTGGCGGAGGTGGGGCGAGAGGTCGCGCTCGAGGATCCTGGGGCCCGAGAGGGCCACGAGGCGGCGGAGCTCGTTCTCGAGCTCGCGCACGTTGCCCGGCCAGTCGTGGTGGAGGAGCGCGTCGGTGACCTTGCGGTCGATCGCCTTGCGCCGGGCGGGGTCGCCGCGGGCGATCTTGTCGAGCAGGTGCTCGACGAGGAGCGGGATGTCCTCGCGGCGCTCGCGGAGGGGGGGGAGCACGAGGCAGACCACGTTGAGCCGGTAGAACAGGTCGGCCCGGAACTGGCCGTCGTCGACGAGGCGGCGCAGGTCCTTGTTGCTCGCGCTCACGACGCGCACGTCGACCTTGCGGGCCGCGCGGGCGCCGAGCGGGCGCACCTCGCCCTCCTGGAGCGCGCGGAGGAGCTTGCTCTGCATGGCGAGCGGCATGTCGCCCACCTCGTCGAGGAACAGCGTCCCGCCGTCCGCCGCCTCGAGCAGGCCCGTCTTGTCGCGGTCGGCGCCCGTGAACGCGCCCCGGACGTGCCCGAACAGCTCGGCCTCGAGCAGGCTCTCGGGGAGCGCCGCGCAGTTGATCGAGAGGAACGGGCCCTTGGCCCGCGGGCCGTCGTCGTGCACGGCGCGCGCGACGAGCTCCTTGCCCGTGCCGCTCTCGCCCTGGATCAGGACCGGCACGTCGGAGCGCGCGACCTTCTCGAGCACGCCGAACACGCGCTGCATGGGCTCGGCCTGGCCGACGATCTTGTGGTGGCCGGCGCGGGCGCCGAGCTCGACCTCGCGCCGCTCGAGCTCGGCCCGGACCTCGTCGAGGGCCGCCCGTTGCTCGGCCCTGCTGGCCGCGAGCGCGGCCTCGAGCCGCGCGACCTCGGCCGCCCGCGCCTCGAGGAGGGCGCGCTGGCGCGCCGCCTCCTCCTCGAGCCGCGCCCGCTCGACGAGCGGGCCGGCGAGCGCCGCGAGCTCGGCCGCGAGCGCGCGATCCTCGGGCCCGAACCGCCCGGCCCGCCCGCGGTCCTCGACGACCACGGCCCAGCGGGCCCGGCCGCCGTCGCGCAGCGGCCAGGCCAGCACGCTCTTGAGCCCCAGGTCGACGACCGAGGGCCGCTCGGCGACCGCGAGGTCGGCCTGCGCGTCCGTCACGACGAGCGGCGCGTCGCCCTCGATCGCGCGCAGGACGACGTGGCTCGACGTCCGCCGCTCGGCCGCCGGGAGGTCGCCCTCGGGCGCGCGCCGCGCGACGAGCACGGAGGCCGCCCCGTCGGGCCCCGCCGCGCAGAGGAACCCGCGCTCGGCCCCGAACAGCGCGAGGCTCCGGTCGACGACGGCCCGCAGCGTGGCGTCGAGCCCGCGCGCCGCCTGCACGCCCGCCGCGGCGTCGAGGAGCGCCCGCAGCCGCCCCGCGTCCGGCGGCGCCGGCGCGCGCGCGGCGCCGCCCTCGCGCAGGAGGCCCCGCAGCGCGGCCGCGACCCACGTCTCGTCGAGCCGCGCGCGC
>JANJTH010000360.1 GCA_024711205.1 Planctomycetota bacterium
GGCGCGCAGGAGGGCGCGCCCCCGCCCGAGGCGCCCGCGCCGCGGCAGGCCACGCCGCCGCCCTCCCCGGGCGCGGCCGACGCGGGGGCGGCCGAAGCCGCGCCTGCCCCCCAGTGGGGGCGCGGGCCGCTCGAGGTCCGCGACCCGTTCATCCTCGCGCTCGCGCGGCTCTCGCCCTGGGCGCGCTCGCCCGAGGTCCTCGCCCACGGCCAGGTCGAGCTCGGCCTGCGCGGGCTGTGGTCGAACAGCCACGCCTTCGCGCAGGACCGCCTCGTCCTCGACGCCGAGGTCCGCCAGGCGATCCCCTGGGTGCGCGTGGGGCTCCTCGACCGGCTCGAGCTCGGCCTGACCCTCCCCTACGAGTGGCGGGGCGGCGGCGCGCTCGACGGGTTCATCGAGGGCTTCCACGACGCCTTCGGGCTCCCCCAGCAGCAGCGCGACCGGCGCCCGCGCGACCGCTACCGGGTCGACGGCGTCGACCGGCGCGGCGCGACGTTCCGCTGGCCGCACCGCGGCTACGGCCTCTCGGACCTCGTCGTCGAGGCGCGCGGGCAGCTCACGGCGGGCGGGCCGCGCTGGCCGGCGGTCACGGCCACGCTGCGGCTCCGCCTGCCCACGGGCCGCCCGAAGTTCGACCTGTCGGACGGCGTCGACGTCTCGCTCGCGCTCGACCTGAGCAAGCGCCTGGGCGACCTCCCGCTCGTCGCCTACGGCTCGTTCGCCTGGACGCACCACGCGCGGGCCCGGCTCGACGGGCTCCGGCTCACGCGCGACCGCCTGTTCGGCGCGCTCGGCCTCGAGTGGGTGCTCGCCCCCTGGGCCTCGTTCGTCGTCCACACGTGGCTCGAGACCCGCCGCGAGACGCGCCTGTTCGCCGACGCGCCGGCCCCGCCGTTCGGGACCCCGCCGCCGCAGGTCGACATCACCTACGGCAACTACGTCAGCTACATCGCGTTCGGCTTCCGGTTCGCCCCGACCGAGGGCCTCGGCGTCGACCTGGGCGCGCTCCAGAACCTGCTCGACCCCGACACGACCGCCGACTTCACCTGGCTGGCCGGGGTGTCCTACCGGTTCTGACCGGCGCGCGGCGGTCCGGCGGGCGCCGACGCCGGCGCACGGCCGGCGCGGGCGGGCGAGTAGACTGCCGGGCGCGCGACCGCGGGCGACCCGACCCCAACCCCGAAGGCGCCCCGAAGACGCGATGGCGAGCGACGCGACCCCCCCCACCGGCAAGCGGACCCGGCGGCGCCAGGCGACCGCCGGCGGCCCGGCGGCGGGGGGCCCGGCGGTCGCCGTGGCGGCGCCGCCCGAGCCGCCGCGCCGCCGCTGGGCGGAGCGCGGCTGGTGGGTCGCCGTCGAGTACGGGGTCCTCGCGCGCGACAAGTTCGCGCCGCGCCTCCCGCGGCTGCGCCAGCTCGGGCGCTTCCAGGAGCTGCTCGAGCCGGGCGGCGCGATCCTCTACCGGAACCTGTTCCGCGAGGACCAGCTCGAGGCGGCCTGGGAGGTGCTGACGATCCTCCGCCCCTGGCAGGAGCGCCTCGTCTGCTACGTGCGCGGCGAGGAGCTCCCGGCCAAGCGGGTCGTCGACCTCCTGTGGTGCGCCGTCTACCTGCGCGGCGAGCGCCCCTGCCACGGGACCCAGCAGGGCAAGGGCCGCCCCGCCGGCTGCCCCGGGTCGCGCCGGGTGCTGCTCGGCGCGGGCGACTGGACGCGCGCCGAGCCGGACCTGCGCCACGTGTGGACGTTCGCGCAGGTCGGGCGCGACGGGGTCGCGCGGTTCGACCGCGCGGCCGTCGCCGCCTTCCTCGCGGGGGGCGCGCCGCCGCTCTGCCCTTCGGCCCCGGCGCGGGACCCCGCGCGGTTCGCGGCCTGCCTCGACGACGTCGAGGTGCGCGCGCTCGACTGGCCGCTCGTGGCCGCGCTCGCGCCCGCGCACGCGGCCGCGATCGGGCCCGAGGCGCTCGGGCGCGAGCACGGGCTCGTCCTGCGCGAGGGCGAGGAGCCGCTCGCCGCGCACGCGGCGCTCGAGCTGCGCGCCGCGGGCGAGCGCGTCGTCGTGCGCCCGGCCGACGCGCCCGGGCGCGCCTCGCTCGCGAAGCAGGTCCGGCTCGACGCGAGCGTCGAGCAGGCCCTGCGCGGGGGGCTCCGCCTGCGCGCGGTCCGCCTCGGCGAGGGCTTCGCGCGCGTGGCCTCGGGCGGCTACGAGGTCGAGCAGCGGTTCGTGCTCACGCCGCGCTTCCAGCTCGGCCCCGCCGACCGGCCCGAGGACCTCGAGGGCTACGAGCTCGAGTCGCACCCCCGCGCGACCCCGGGCTGGGACGCCTGGGCCGAGCGGGTCGCCGGGCGGCTCCCGTGACGCCCTCGCGCTCGACCCGCCTCCCCGCGCAGGCGGCGCCCGCGGCCCCGCCTCCGGCCGGCGGCGGGGCCGTCGCCACGCCCGCCGGGCCCTCCCCGCTCGCGCAGGACATCGAGGCCTACGTGCGCGCGCGCGCGCCGCTCCTCTGGCTCGTGACCTGGGAGGAGGACCGCGTCCTCCGCGACCTCGAGGCGGTCGCGGCGCGGCTCGGGCGCCCGTGCCGCGTGTGGACCGAGACGCAGGGCCTGCGCACGGCCGGGCAGGCCGAGCACACCGAGGACCGGCGCGTGCGCGAGCCCGCGGCCGTCCTCGGGCGCGCGCTCCGCGACGAGGGCGCGGGCCTGTTCGTGCTCGTCGACTTCCACCCCTACGTCGAGCAGCCGCCGATCCGCCGGCTCCTGCGCGACCTGGCCCACGCGCTCGTCACGACGCAGCGGACCGTGGTCCTCGTGTCGCCGCGGCTCGCGCTCCCGCTCGAGCTCCAGAAGGAGGTCACGGTCGTCGACGTGCCCCTGCCGTCCTACGCCGAGCTCGACCGGCATCTCGACGCGATCCGCGGGCACCTCGAGGCGGCGGGCGGCGTCGTCCGGCTCGACCGGCGCGACCGCGACGAGCTCGTGCGCTCGGCGCAGGGCATGACCCTCGCGGAGCTCGAGCAGACGCTCGCGCTCGCGGTCGTGAAGTCCGGCGCGGTCGACCGGCAGGTGATCCCGCTCGTGCTCCAGGAGAAGGAGCAGATCGTCCGCAAGTCGACCGTCCTCGAGCACGTCCGCTGGGACCGCGGGCTCGAGGCGCTCGGCGGGCTCGACCAGCTCAAGGCCTTCCTGCGCGCCCGCCGCGAGGCCTTCGGCGAGGAGGCGCGCGCGTTCGGGCTGCCGGCCCCGCGCGGGATCTGCCTGATCGGCGTGCAGGGCTGCGGCAAGAGCCTCGCCGCGAAGGCGGTCGCCTGCTACTACCGGCTCCCGCTGATCCGGTTCGACGTCGGGCGCGTGTTCGCGGGCGTGGTCGGGCGCTCCGAGGAGAACGTCCGCGCGGCGCTCCGGCTCGCCGAGTCGCTCGCCCCGTGCGTGCTCTGGATCGACGAGCTCGAGAAGTCGCTCGCGGGCGCGCACTCCTCGAGCGCGTCCGACGCGGGCACGACCGCGCGCGTGATCTCGACGATCCTCACCTGGCTCCAGGAGCGGCAGGGCCCGGGCGTCTACGTCGTCGCGACGGCGAACGACATCACGCGGCTCCCGCCCGAGCTGCTCCGCAAGGGCCGCTTCGACGAGATCTTCTTCGTCGACCTGCCCGAGGGCGGCGAGCGCGAGGAGATCCTCGCGATCCACCTCGCGCGCCGCGAGCGGCCGCCCGAGGACTTCGACCTCCCCGCCGTCGCGCGCGCCACCGACGGCTTCTCGGGCGCCGAGCTCGAGGAGGTCGTGATCGCCGGGCTCTACGAGGCCTTCGCGGGCCGCCGGCCGCTCGAGACCGCGGACCTGCTCGCGGCCGCGGCCCAGACCGTGCCGCTCTCGGCGACGCTCGCCGAGCACGTGCTCGCGATCCGGGCCTGGGCCGAGGGCCGCGCGCGGCGGGCGTCGACGCCCAGGCGCGCGGGGGGCGGGGCGGCGGCGGGCGCCGCCCCCGTCGCGGGGGCCGGATGAGCGCGGGGCGGGGGACCGGGGCG
>JANJTH010000363.1 GCA_024711205.1 Planctomycetota bacterium
GGAGGGCGAGGCGCTCGCGCGCGCCGCGGTCGTCGCGCGCGACGTCGCCTGGCGGCTCGAGCGCGACGCGCTCCCGAACGTCGCGCTCGCCTGCGGGCTGCTCCCCGGCGGCGCCCTCCCCGCCGGGCCGGCGGGCGCGAAGGCCGCGTTCGAGGCCTGGCGGCTCAACCTGATCCTGAACCAGCTCGGGCGGCTCGAGGTCCGCGGGCGCGACTCGGGCGGCCTCGGGGTGCTCGTCGCCCTCGACGGCCCGGCCTGGGCCGAGGCCGAGGCGGCGCTCGCGGGGGCCGGGCTCGCGAGCGAGCTGCGCCGGCGCGAGGCCACGCCCCTCCTGCGGGATGGCGCGGTCCTGTCGGCCCCGCTCCCCGGGGGCGGGCGGGCGCTCGCCTTCGCCCACAAGGTCGCGCGCGAGGTGGGGGAGCTCGGCGCGAACGTGCGCGACCTGCGGGCGCGCCTGGCGGCGGACGCGCTCCTGTGGACGCTCGTGGGCCGGGACGACGCCCGCGTGCAGGCCTTCGCGCACACCCGCTGGGCGAGCAACGGCGTGATCTCGGAGCCGAACTGCCACCCCGTCGCGAACGACCTCGCCCCGGGGGCGCCGCTCGCGCGGCTCGTCCTCGCGGCCCTCAACGGCGACGTCGACAACCACCTCGCCCTCGCCGCCGGCCACGCGATCCCGGCCGAGGTCACGACGGACGCGAAGGTGATCCCGCTCGAGCTCGCCCGCCGGCTCGCGGCCCCCGGGCCCGACGGCGCGGCGCCCGCGCTCGAGGACGCCTTCGTCGCCGCGGCGGCGTCGTTCCAGGGCTCGACCGCCGTCGTCGCGGTCGCCTCGGACGACCCCGACGCCGCGCTCCTGGCGCTGCGGGGGAGCGGGCAGGCGCTCTACGTCGGGCTCGCCGACGACGGGGCGCTCCTCTACGCGTCCGAGCTGTACGGCGTGGTCGAGCTCGCGGCCCGCTACGTGAAGCTCGACGGCGAGGCGGGCGACGCGTGGGCGCTGCGCCCGGCCGGGCCCGGCGAGGACGCGCTGGCGCGCGTCGTCCGCCGCCGGCTCGACGGGGCCCCGCGCCCGGTCGCGCCCGGGGAGCGCAAGACGGCGCCGATCGCGACGCGCGACATCGACCGGGGCGGGGCCTCGCACTACCTGCTCAAGGAGATCACGCAGGCGCCGTCCTCGGTCGAGCGGACCCTGCGCGGCAAGTTCGTGCTCGAGGGCGCGGAGCGGGCCCGGTTCCTCCTCGGCGACGAGGTGATCCCGCCGGCGGTGCGGGCCGCGATGGACGACGGGACCCTCCGGCGCGTGTGGGTGATCGGGCAGGGGACCGCGGCCGTGGCCGGGCAGGCCTTCGGCGAGGTCATGGCCGCCCTGCTCCGGCCCGCCGAGATCGCCGTGCGGGCGCTGCCCGCGACCGAGCTCTCGGGCTTCCACCTCGAGCACCTGGGCCCCCAGGACCTGATCGTCGCCGTCTCGCAGTCGGGCACGACGACGGACACGAACCGGACCGTGGACCTGGCGCGCGAGCGCGGCGCCCACGTGCTCGCGATCGTGAACCGGCGCGGCTCGGACCTGGCCGACAAGGCGCACGGCGTCCTCTACACGTCGGACGGGCGCGACGTCGAGATGAGCGTGGCCTCGACGAAGGCCTTCTACTGCCAGGTCGTGGCCGGCTACCTGCTCGGGCTCCAGCTCGCGCAGCTCGCGGGCGCGCTCGCGCCGCGCGAGCTCGCGGCGCGGCTGCTGCGCCTGGTCGACCTGCCGCGCTGCCTGCGGGTCGTGCTCGAGGAGGGGCGCGAGCGGATCCGCCAGGCCGCGCAGCTCGCGCTGCGCCATCGGCACTGGACCGTGTGCGGGAGCGGCCCCGGGCTCCACGCGGCGCGCGAGACCCGGATCAAGCTCTCCGAGCTCTGCTACAAGTCGGTGGCCGTCGACACGATCGAGGACAAGAAGCACATCGACCTGTCGAGCGAGCCCATGATCCTCGTGTGCGCGGCCGGGCTGGGCGGGGCCGCGGCGGCGGACGCGGTCAAGGAGGTCGGGATCTACCGGGCCCACGCGGCCACGCCGGTCGTGATCTGCGACCGGGGCGAGACGCGCTTCGCCGACTACGCGGCGGCCACGATCGAGGTCCCGGCCGCGAGCCCCGAGGTCGCGCTGCTCCTGAACACGGTGGCCGGGCACCTGTTCAGCTTCGAGACGGCGCGCGCGATCGACCGCCTGACCGACCCGCTGCGGCGCGTGCGCGAGACGGCCGAGGCGGCGTGGGACGCGCTCCACGACGCGGCCGCGCGGGGCGCGCCGGCGGAGCAGCGCGAGACGCTCGAGCGGCTGCGCGCCGCGCTGCGCAAGCCCGCCCGCGAGGTCCTGGCCGCGATCGAGCAGGGGACCTGGGACGCCGGCGCGGGCCCGGGGACCGCGCTGCGGGTCGAGCGGGCCCTGCGGGTGGCCCAGGGCTACCTGCCGCTCCGCGAGGCCCGACCGGGCGCCGAGTCGCCGAGCCCGCGCGAGGTCGTCGCGCTCCTCCTCGCCGAGGTCACGCACGCGATCGACGCGCTGCGCCGCCCGATCGACGCGATCAAGCACCAGGCCAAGACCGTCACGGTCGGGATCTCGCGCGAGCAGGTCGCGCTCCGCCCCGAGCCCGGCCCCCTCGTGCGGGCGCTCGAGGCGGCCGGGGTCGACGCGGCGTCGCTCGCCGACCCCGACGCGGCCGCGCTCGCCGGCCTCGAGGCCGTCGTCGAGGCCGCGCCGGGCGTGGTCCGCTACGAGCTGACGGGCCTCGACCCGCTCGGCGCGCCGACCGAGCGGAGCGCGCTCCGCGTCGTGGCCAAGGCCGGCGCCGCGCGCGACATGCCCTCGCGGGCGGACCGCGGCGCGCCGCTCACGGGCACGAAGCGCGCGGTCGTCCGCTCGCCGCGCGTGTGGGTCGGCCGCGGGCAGCGCGACGCCTCGCCGCTCGTGCTCTGCCCGCTCTACCGCGAGGGCGCGCTCGTGGGCCTGGGCCTGCTCCACGTGCGGTTCAAGGAGGACGCCGGCCGCCGCGAGCGCGTGCGCGCGCTCCGCTCGGCCGGCCGCTACGAGGACCTGCGCTGCGCCGTGACCGAGGGCGATGTGCCCTGGGACGACGCGCTGCTCGACGGGGCGCCGCTCGAGGACCTCCTCACGGCCCCGGTCGACGCGCTCGCGCGCGCGCTGACCGACGGGCGGGCCGGCGCCCCGCCCGTCGACCTGCTGCGGTCGAGCGGCGCCGCCCAGCGGCCGGGCCAGGCCTACGAGGAGGGCGCGTGATCCTGTCGCGCGACGAGGTCCTGCGCGAGGTCGAGCGCGGGCGGATCAAGATCGACCCGTTCGAGCGGGCGAACGTCGGGACGGCGTCCGTCGACCTGCGCGTCTCGCGCTACTTCCGCCGGCTCGTCCGGCACGGGGGCCCGATCGACGTGCGGCCCGAGGTCGACTACCGCGACCCGGCGATCACGACGCTCGTCGAGGTCGCCGAGGGCGAGGCGATCGAGGTCGGCCCGGGGGAGACGATCCTCGGGATCACGCTCGAGCGGATCGGGCTCCCCGAGGACGTGTGCGGCTGGTTCGAGGGGCGCTCGCGGTTCGCCCGGCTCGGGCTCCTCGTGCACATCTCGGCCGGGTTCATGCAGCCGGGCACCGACAACAACCAGGTCCTCGAGGTCTCGAACATGGCGCCGCGCCCGCTCCGGCTCCACCCCGGCACCCCGCTCTGCCAGTTCATCTTCCAGCGTACCGAGGGGAGCGCCCGCCACGCGGGCCGCTACGCGAGCCAGACGATCGACGACTTCCGGGGGAGGCCCGCGGGCGGGCCGCAGGCCTCCGCGTAGGCGCCGCAGGGCGACGGGCGCGCGGGGAGCAGGTCGGCCGTGCACGGGTGGGGGCGAGGCGCGCTGCGGCACCCGCGGGTGTTCGACCTGGGGGCGCGGGTCTACGACGCGCTGACCGACAACGCCCTCTGGCGCGAGCACGCCGCGCGCCTGCTCGAGCCGTTCGAGGGCGCGCCCGGGGCGCCCCCGGCGCCGGCGCGCGTGCTCGACCTGGGCTGCGGCCCCGGCGCGAGCGCGTTCGCCGTCGCCGAGGCGCTCGCCGCGACCGTTCCTGCGTCGGCCCCGCCTGCGCCGCCGTCGGGCCCGGGCGCCGCGCCGTCGGCCGGGCTCCGGGTCGTCGGGGTCGACCTCTCGGCGGCCATGCTCGCGCGCGCGGCCACGCATCGCCGCGCGCGCTGGCCCGCCGCGCCGGTCGCGTTCGCGCGCGCCGACGCGCAGCGCCTGCCCTTCGCCGACGCCAGCTTCGACCTCGTGACCGGGCACAGCGTGCTCTACCTGCTCCCCGACCCCGACCGCGCGCTGGCCGAGGCCCGCCGCGTGCTCCGCCCCGGCGGGGGCCTCGTGCTCGTCGAGCCCCGCCGCCGCGGCTCGCTCCGCGAGGCCGCGCGTCAGGCCCTCCCGGCCGCGCCCCACGAGGTCCTGCGCCGCCCGGCCCACGCCCTCCGCCTCGCGCTCTCCATGTGCGCCTGGCGCGTCTACAGCGCCTCGGTGGGCCGGCTCGACCCCGACCTCGCCTGCGCGCGCCTGCGCGCCGCCGGCTTCGCCCGGGCCGAGGCCCGCCCCACGCTGGGCGGCCTCGGCCTGACCCTCGTCGGCCGCACCTAGCGGCGCGGCGCCCCGCAACCCCGGTCACTCCTCGGGCCCAGGCGCCCCGCAACCCAGGTCACTCCTGCGCCCAGGCGCCCCGCAATCCAGGTCACTCCTCGGGCCCAGGCGCCCCGCAACCCAGGTCACTCCTCGCGCCCAGGCGCCCCGCAACCCAGGTCACTCTGGCCCGTTCCCGTTCCCGATCCCGTTCCCGTTCCCGCGGTCTCGCCTCACCCCCGCTCCTTCTTCCCTTGCCCTTGCCCTTGCCCTCCCTCTTCTCTTCCCTCTTCTCCTCTCTTCCCCCTCCTCTTCGCTCCCCTCCTTCTCCTCGCGGGTATCGTGTCGCCCGCACCCCGGAGACTCGCGCGCCCGTGGAAACGATCTCGACCCCCGCGGTCTGGGCCGGCTTCGTCCTGTTCGTCCTCCTCTCGATGGCCGTCGACCTCGGGCTCCACCGCCGCTCGAACCGCGGCATGACGACCCGGGCCGCGATCCTCTGGACGGCGGCCTGGATCGTCATGGCGCTCGTGTTCTGCGCCGGGCTGTGGCACCTCGCGGGCCGCACCGCCGCGGCCGAGTTCCTGGCCGGCTACCTGCTCGAGAAGAGCCTGAGCGTCGACAACCTGTTCGTGTTCGTGCTCGTGTTCGCGCACTTCCGCACGCCGGCCCAGCAGCAGCACCGCGTGCTCGTGTGGGGGATCGTCGGCGCCATGATCCTGCGCGCGGTCATGATCCTGCTCGGCGCGGTCTTCGTGCACAAGTTCGAGCCGGTGCTCGCGCTCTTCGCGCTGATCCTGTTCTGGTCCGGCTACAAGCTCCTGTTCGAGGGCGACGACGACAAGGACCCCTCGAAGGGGCTGATCGTGCGGCTGGCCCGCCGGACGCTGCCGCTCGTCGAGCGCTACGAGGGCAAGCACTTCTTCGTGGTCGAGGACGGGCGGCGGAAGTGCACGATGCTCTTCCTCGTCCTCGTCGTGATCGAGGGCTCGGACGTGCTCTTCGCCGTCGACTCGATCCCGGCGATCTTCGGCGTCACGCGCGACCCGTTCATCGTGTTCACGTCGAACGTGTTCGCGATCCTCGGCCTCCGGGCCATGTTCTTCGTGATCGCGGCCGCGATCCAGCGGCTCGAGTACCTGAACAAGGGCCTCGCGTTCGTGCTCTGCTTCATCGGCCTGAAGCTGATGCTCCCGTTCGTCGACCAGCTCTCGACCTCCCAGTTCGGGGTCGACCTGAAGATCTCGTGGCTGCTCGACGAGGACGCGCAGGGCCGGATCAAGGTCTCGACCGGGCAGTCGCTCGCGGTGATCGTGGGCGCGCTCGGGCTCGCGACGGCCTACTCGCTCTGGAAGTCGTCGGGGCGCCCCGAGGCCCGCGCCGAGGCCCCGCTCGTCGCGCACGTCTCCGACCGCCTGCCCAAGATCGGCGAAGACGCCGCGACCGCCGGCCCGGCGGCCGAGGTCCCGGCCCCCGCCCCAGACGCCGCCCCGCCCCCGGAGGAGCCGCGCCCGTGAAGCACATCCTCGTCCCGACCGACTTCTCGCCCATGGCCGACCGCGCGATCGAGCCCGCGGCCGACCTCGCGCGCCGGCTCGGCGCCAGGCTGACGCTCGCGCACGTGATCACGGCCCCGCGGCCCCCCGAGCCGGTGCCGGGGGCCGGCTACTACAAGGTCGCGCTCTCGCAGTGGGAGGCCGACCAGGAGCTCGAGCGGAACACGCTCGCCGCCCTCGAGTCGCGGGCCCGCGCGCTCCGCGAGCTCGACGTGCAGGTCTCGGTCGGCCGCGGCGGCGCGGCCGAGGGGCTGATCGCGCTCGCGACGGCGCTCGGCGCCGACCTCATCGTGACCTCGAGCGCCGGGCGCACGGGGCTCTCGCGCCTGATCCTGGGCTCGGTCGCCGAGGAGCTGACCCGCGCCTCGCCGATCCCCGTCCTGATCTGGAAGGACGCCGCCCCGGCCGCCTGAGCGACGCGGGAGGGCCGCGCCTGGCTGACCGGAGGTCGGCCTGGCGCGGGCCGAGCCCGGAGAGGACCGCGAGCGAGCGCGCCACCACGGCGCCCCGCGCCCGTCACGCCCCGAGCAGCGTGTCCCAGAGCACGCGCGTGCCCCAGTCGAGGCCGTCGAGCGGGATCCGCTCGTCGTCCCCGTGGAACAGGTCGGCGTAGCGGAGCTCCGGAGGCAGCCGGAGCGGGAGGAACCCGTAGCAGCGCGCGCCGAGGCGGGCCCAGCTCTTGGCGTCCGTGAAGCCGGGGCACAGGTAGGGGAGCGGGAGCGCGTCCGGGTCGTGGCGGCGCAGCGTTGCGACGAGGTGCCGGTAGAGGTCGGTGTCGGCCGTGGTCTCGTAGGCGAGCGCCGCGCTCGTGACCTCGAACCGGACGTCCGGGCCCGCGACGGCCTCGAGCTCACGGATCAGGTCCTCGGGCGTCTGCCCGGGGAGCAGCCGCCCGTCGAGCTCGGCCTCGGCCCGGCCGGGGATCACGTTCGTCTTGCCGCCGGCCCGCAGCACGGTCGGGCTCGCCGTGTTGCTGAGGATCGCCGCGAAGGGGCGCGCGAGCGCGGGGTCGGGGAACAGGCGGTCGAGCACGACGTCGCGCGCGCGCTCGTGCGTGAGCAGGAGCTTGAGCGCGAGCGCCATGGGGAGCGGCGCCTGCGCGGCGAGCCCCTGCACGAAGCGCGTCGCCGTGTCCGTCGCGTGCGTCGGCAGGCGCGCGCTCGCGATCCGCTCGATCGCGCGCGTGAGCCTCTCGATCGCCGTGTCGCGCATGGGCATGGAGCCGTGGCCCGGCTGGCCCTCGGCGACCACGCGCAGCCAGCACAGGCCCTTCTCGGCCGTCATGATCGGGTAGAAGCGCCGGCCCGCGAAGTGGACCGTGAACCCGCCGCCCTCGCCGAGCGCGTACTCGGCGGCGACCTCGTCGGGGTGACGTTCGACGAGGAACTGCGAGCCGTGCTCGCAGCCCGCCTCCTCGTCGGCCACCGCGGCGAAGATCAGGTCGCGGGCGGGCTGGACCCCGCGCGCCTTGAGGCCCACGAGCACGGCCGTCGTCATCGCGGCCAGGTTCTTCATGTCGATCGCGCCGCGGCCCCACAGGCAGCCGTCGGCCTCGACCGCGCCGAAGGGGGGGTGCGTCCAGCGGGCCGCGTCGGCCTCGACGACGTCGAGGTGCGCGCCCACGAGGAGCGGCCTGCGCGCGCCCGTGCCCGGGAGCCGGACGACGAGGTTCGGCCGCCCGCCGTGCGACACGAGGACCTTGGGCGAGAGCCCCGCGTCGCCGAGGACGCGGGCCAGGTAGTCCACGGCCGGGCCCTCGTTCCCCGGCGGGTTCGTCGTGTCGAGCCGCAGCAGCGCGCGCAGGTGCGCGCGCGCCGCGGCCACGACGTCGTCGGGCGCCCCGAGGAGGGGCCCGGCCAGGCCCGTCGAGGTCGCGGGGGTCGCCGTGGTCGTCATGGGGGCCGCCTCCGGCCCCGAGGGTCCACGATCGGGCCGTCCCGGGCAAGCGAGGGCCCGCGACGTCCCCCGTGCGGGCCCGACCCCGGGGCGACGGCGAGTCCCCTGGCGCGCGCCGGCCGGCGGCGACACCCTGCTCCCGAGGAGGGCCGGGCGCCGGTCGCCCGTCCAGGAGGTGCCATGTGCGCGCGCGCGCCAGCTTCGCGGTCGCCCTCGCGCTCGCCCTCGCAGGGCTCCGCCCCGTGACGGGGCAGGACGCCACCCTGCTCGTGCACGACCGGCTCGAGCTCGACCTGCCCGGGGTCTGGACGGTCGAGCCCGGCGAGCGGGTCGTCACGGCGAAGGACGGGCGCGGGGGCGTCGTCGTCCTCCGCGACGCCGAGGAGCGGCTCGACGCGAGCGCCGAGCAGGTCGCCGCGGCGTACGTCGCCGCGACCGAGCAGGGCCGCGCGCTCGTCGAGGGCGGAAACTCCATGCCGGCGCCCGTCGACGGGCCCGGCCGCGTCCCCTACGTGTGGCAGGTCCGCGTCACGCGCGGCGACGACGGGCGCCCCGCGTTCGTGTGCCACGTCGTGTTCACGGTCGGGCGGCGGTTCCAGGTCGCGCACCTCTCGGGCGCGAGCGGCCAGGCCTTCCAGCGGCTCATGCAGGCCTCCGGGATGCTCCTGGGCGGCGCGCGCGCGCGCCTCGCGCCGGCCGCCGAGGCGCGGGCGCCCGACGGGTGGCGGCAGGTCCGGCGGCTCGGCCTCGAGCTGCGCGTGCCGCCCGGCTGGAAGGACGTCGAGGCGACGCCGCACAACGTCCTCGTGTTCGACGTCCCGGTCGACGTGGGGGACATGCAGCTCGACGTGCGCGCCGTCGTCGACGTGCAGCTCCGTCCGGCGACGGCCCCGTGGCCCTCGCTCCGGCGCGCGCTCGAGGCGGGGCTCACGGGCAAGCGCCGGCTCGACGTCGCGACGGCGCTCGCGGGCGAGCGCACGACGCCGCGCGTGCTCCGGCCGGGCGACGGGCGCTACGGCGGCGGCGACCAGTTCGTGTCGACGACGCTCGAGCACGTGAACGAGGAGAACGCGTGGCTCGCGCGCACGTTCGGCGTCGTCCGCACGGGGCCCGGCTGCCACCTCGTGGCCGCGGTCGGCATGGGGACGAACCAGCTCTCGGTCTCGCTCGACCGGCGGCGGCGCATGATCGACGCCTGGCCGCAGGTGGTGGCCGACTTCGGGCGCGTCATCGACGCCGCCCGCTGGGGCGCCGCGCCCGCGCGCCAGCCCGAGCTCGAGGCCTGGCTCGTCCGGCGGGGCACGTTCCGCTACCACCACGAGCGGAGCATGTCCGGCGGGGGGACGACGTTCTTCAGCGCGCGGACGCGCGTGTGGCGGTTCGCGGGCGACGTCGTGACCTTCGAGGACGAGCACGTGCGCGGCACGACGCACAGCGAGCCCGGGGCGGGCGGCGTCGACCGGACGGCCGCCTACCTGACCGACGCGCCGGCGCGGGGCGAGGCGCGCTTCGCCGTCCTGCGCGCGGGCGACGAGCTCGTCGTGACCCGCCGGTTCCCGGGCGGGTGGGTCTCGGCCCACCCCGCGTCCCTCGCGGACGAGCGGTTCGAGCTCGACGGGCTCCCGCACACGCCCGAGTGAGGCCGCGGGCCCGAACGACGGGGAAGGCTCAGCGCGGGACGGAGAGCCGGGCCCACTCCTCCCAGAGCGGCGTCCAGCCGGGGGGCCGCGCGAACGGCGCGAAGCCGACCTGGACGAGCGGGCGCGGGCCCATGGCGGCGAACAGGTCGACGGGGACGCCGAAGGCGTGGCAGTCGCTGCGGTCGCGACCGAGGCGCACGACGGTCGTGGGCCCGCCCTCCTCCCCCGGGGCGAGCCGGCACACGACCTCCCAGTCGGGCGGGATCGGGCCGTCGGGGATCGCGAGCACGCGCAGCATGGGCCCGGCCTGGTCCTCCTCGATCACGAGCAGGCGCGGGAGCGGCACCTCGGCCCGGCGGTCGAGGCGGACCTCGTCCTCGATCAGCGCCAGCGCGGCCTCCGTCGCGTCGGCGTCGGACACGCCGGCCGCGGCGAGCGCGCGCGCCCACAGGTCGGCGGGGCGCGCCGCGGCCCCGGCGCCCTCGAGGACCTCGAGGGCGCGCAGGGGGGCCGCGGGCCCGCCCGCGCGCCGGAGCGCCTCGACCCAGACCTCCCCGAGCGCCGGCCCCAGCTCCGCGCCGCGCGTCCGCGCGAGCCGCTCGGCGTCGAGGTGCTCGTGCGGCCCGAGCGGCCGGCGCGCGTGCGCGACCGCGACCGCG
>JANJTH010000364.1 GCA_024711205.1 Planctomycetota bacterium
GGTCGAGCCGCCCAGGTCCGGGCGGCTCGACCGTCGGACGCTCGAGGCGCTCTCGACGCGCGCGAGCGCGGTCTCGTCGCCCGAGCGCCGGCGCGTCGAGCTCGCCGCCCGCGTCCACGAGCTGATCTCGGCCCGCGGCGCCCGGTTCGAGTTCGAGGCCCTGCCCCTCCCGGCGCCCGTCCTCGCCGAGATCGAGGCCGCGGGCGGGCTGCGTCTCGAGGCGGACGCGCTCCTCATGGAGGTGGCCCGCCGCGGCGACGAGCGCGCGGCGGCCGGCGCGAGCGCGCGGGCGCGCACGGACCGCCTCCCGCGCCCGAACGTCGACGCGGCGGGCGGCGCCCGGGCCGGCGACGGCGACCGGCGGGCGGCGCTCGAGGGCGACCTCGACGGCGTCGGCCTCGCGGCCCTGCTCCAGACCCTCCGCGCGCGCCGCCGCGACGGCACGCTCCGCGTGCGGGCCGGCCGCCGCGAGGAGCGGCTCTACTTCGAGGGCGGGGAGGCGTTCGTGCTGCTCGACGACGCGCCCGAGGCCGAGGCGTTCGCGGCCGAGTTCCTGGGGCAGGACGGCACCGAGTCGGTCGCGAGCCTCGCGCTCGGCCTCACGGTCGACGAGCGCGACCTCGACCAGGGCCGCCTGCGCGCCGTGAAGGACCGCTTCCTCGACGTCCTGTTCTGGGACGACGCCCGGTTCGCCTTCTTCCGCGACGACCTCCCGCGCGAGTTCCGCCGCCCGGGGCCCGCGACGACGAAGGTCGCGCTCCAGACCGACCGGTTCCTGCTCGAGGCGATCCAGCGCATGATCGAGTGGGACGCGCTGCGGCCGGTCGTGCGGGGCGGCCAGGGCGTGCTCCGCTTCGCCGGCCCCGAGGCCAAGCTCGCGGCGATCCGCGCGGGCGCCCCCGAGGTCCGGGCCGTGCTCACGCTCGTCGACGGGCTGCACGCCTTCGACGACCTCGTCGCGTGCGCGGGCGTCCCCCGGCTCGAGGCGGCGCGCGCGCTCGCGGCCGAGGTCGAGCGCGGGCGCCTCGTCCTCGTCGAGTAGCCCCCGGGGCGGGTTGTCCGGCGCCGGGCCCGGGCCTAGGATCCGCCCCGCACCCACCCGGAGGGCGATCATGGCGCACGAGGTCACGCTGATTCCAGGCGACGGGATCGGCCCCGAGGTCACGCAGGCCTGCCTGCGCGTCCTCGAGGCCACGGGCGTCGCGCTCGCCTGGGAGGAGGTCCCGGCCGGCGAGGTCGGGCTCGCCAAGGAGGGCGCGCTCCTCCCGCCGCGCGCGTTCGAGTCGATCCGCCGCACGAAGG
Source organism: Planctomycetota bacterium (assembly GCA_024711205.1). Taxonomy (GTDB): domain Bacteria; phylum Planctomycetota; class J058; order J058; family J058; genus JANJTH01. The sequence continues at coordinate 1,303 of JANJTH010000364.1, forward strand.
TCGCGCTCAAGGGCCCCGTCGGCACGCCGGTCGGCGGCGGGCACCGGTCCGTGAACGTGACGCTCCGCCAGACCCTCGACCTCTACGCCTGCCTGCGCCCCGTCCGCAGCCTCCCGGGCGTCACGAGCCGCTACGGCGACGTCGACCTCGTCGTCGTGCGCGAGAACACGGAGGGGCTCTACTCGGGGATCGAGCACACCGTCGTCGAGGGCGTGACCGAGAGCCTCAAGATCGTGACCGCGCGCTGCAGCACGCGGATCGCGAAGTTCGCCTTCGACCACGCGCGGCGCAACGGCCGCAAGAAGGTGACCGCGGTCCACAAGGCGAACATCATGAAGGTCACCGACGGGCTGTTCCTCCGCTGCGCGCGCGAGGTCCGCGAGGCCTACCCGGAGATCGAGTACGAGGAGCTGATCATCGACAACTGCGCCATGCAGATGGTGCTCCGCCCGCAGCGCTTCGACGTGCTCGTCATGGACAACCTCTACGGGGACATCCTCTCGGACCTCGCGGCCGGGCTCGTGGGCGGGCTGGGCGTCGTCCCGGGCGCCAACATCGGCGAGGCCGGCGCCGTGTTCGAGCCGGTGCACGGGACTGCCCCGGACATCGCGGGCAAGGGCCTCGCGAACCCGACGGCGCTCCTGCTCTCGGCGACGCTCATGCTCGACCACCTGGGCGAGCGCGACGCGGCCGCGCGCGTCCGCCGCGCGATCGACCGCGTGCTCGGCGCGGGGGAGGTCCGCACGGGCGACCTGGGCGGCAAGAGCTCGACCGCGGAGTACACGGACGCGCTCGTCGCGGCGGTGCGGGCCGGCTGACCCGCCCGCGCGGGCCCGGACCGACGAGGCGAGCGGCCGCATGAGCCAGCAGATCGGGCGCTACCGGGTCACGGGGGAGCTCGGCCGCGGCGGCATGGGCGTCGTGTTCGCGGTCGAGGCCGTGGGCCCGCCCGCGCCGCCCGGCCCGCTCGCGCTCAAGCTGCTGCTGTCGGCCACACCGGAGCAGGTCGACCGCTTCCGCCGCGAGGCCGACGCGCTGCGCTTCCTCTCGCGGCACCCCGGAGTCGTCGCGCTCCGCGACCTGGGGCTCCACGAAGGGCAGCCGTTCCTCGTCATGGACCGGATCGAGGGCAGCTCGCTCGAGCGCCGCCTGCGCCAGGGGGACCTCCCCCGGGCCGCGGCGCTCCGCCTGCTCGTCGACGTCGCGCGCGCGCTCCACTTCGCGCACGAGGCGGGCTTCGTGCACCGCGACGTGAAGCCCGCCAACGTGCTCCTGACCCCCGAGGGCCGCGCGCTCGTGGCCGACTTCGGCGTCGTGCGCGACCAGACGGCCGGGGCGCTCACGCGCACGGGCGAGCTCGTGGGCACGCTCGCCTACATGTCGCCCGAGCAGGCCGACGGGCGGCGCGGCGCGGTCGACCGCCGGAGCGACGTCTACGCGCTCGGCGCCATGCTCTACGAGGTGCTCACGGGGCGGCGCCCGTTCGAGGGCGCGCAGAGCGAGGTCCTCTACGGGATCTTCGAGCGCCCGCCGCGCCCGCCCCGCGAGGTCGCGCCCGACGTGGACCCCGCGGTCGAGGCCGTGTGCCTGCGCGCGCTCGCGAAGGACCCCGCCGCGCGCCAGCCCACGGCCGAGGACTTCGCGCGCGCGCTCGATGTGGCGCTCGACGCGGACGAGCTCGCCCAGGACGGTGCGCCCGCCGGCGCGGGGAAGCCCGCGTCCGGTCCGGCCGGAGGGCGCCCCTTGCCCGCGTCGGCGCCTCGGGGCGGGGCGCGGGCGGTCGCCCCGGCGCTCGCGGCCGGCCTGCTCGCGTTCGGCCTCGGCCTCGCCGTCGGACGGCCGGCCGCCCCCGC
>JANJTH010000379.1 GCA_024711205.1 Planctomycetota bacterium
CCGGGGGCGCGCGGCGCGAGCGCCCCGGGGCGGGGACGTCGTCGTCGGAGGCGTCTGCCGCGCCGTCGTCGTCGTCGCCGGCCCCGGCGTCGCCGCGGCGCGGGCGCTTGCCTGCCCGCCCGCGCCGGACCGACGCCGCGCCCGCGAGCCGCGCCGAGTCGTCGACGACGGAGGCCGCGAAGCGGGCCGAGGCGTCCGGCTCGTCGTCGAGGATCACGAGCGGGCCCGACGCCCCGACCGGCCCGATCCGGTCCGAGACCGACCCCAGGTCCGACGGCCCGAGCCGGTCGAGGTCCGAGACGTCGACGGCGGACGAGTCGAGGCCAGGCGCCTCGTCGCCGCGCCCGCGGCGCCCTCGGCCTCCGCGCGCGCCGCGCGCGCCGCCCTCGTCGCCCTCGTCGCCCTCGTCGCTCGCGCTCGAGATCGCGTCGAGGCCCTCGAGCGAGGCGTCGTCCTCGGGGCGCGCGTCCGGCGGCAGGCTGGGCAGGCGGGTGGCCTCGCCCGAGCTGCCGAACGGGTCCGAGCCTGGCCCCTCGTCGCCGTCCGCGGGGTCGCCGCTCGAGCCGAAGGGGAAGCGCACCGGGTCCGCGGGGCCGGGGGGCCGCGCGCCAGGCGGGCGCCGGCCGCCGGGTGGTGGCCGCTCCGGCCCGCGCCCGCGCGATGGGCGGGTCGGTGGCTCGGGCGACGCCTCGTCGTCCGGCTCCGGGCTCGGCTCGGGCCTCCGGGGAGGTCGACGCGCCACGTTGCTCCCCGCCCCCGCCGCGCGCGCGGGGCCCGGGATCGTAACCCCCAGCCCCGGCGCCCTCGGGGCCGGGGCGGAGGCGCCCGGCCCGGGCTACACCCGGACCTCGACCTCGACCTCGTCGGCGGCGTCCGGGGCCTCGGGCGGCGCGGGGAGGGGCGCGTGCCGCCAGATCGCGCGCAGGAACGGGGTGGCCGCGGCGAGCGTGCACAGGTGGAGCAGCTCGTGGGCCTCGACGAACCCGGGCCAGGGGTTCGGGGCCGAGAGCGCGTCCATGAGCCCGCCGAGCGTGCCGAACAGGCCGCCGATCAGGAGGGGCTCGCCCTCGCGCCAGCCGTGGCGCCGGGCGACCGCGAGCAGCGTGGGGAGCCCGAGCCAGCCCATGCCGATGTACAGGGTCGGGCTCACCCAGTCCGGCAGGCGCTCGAGCACGGAGAGCTCGAGCGCCGCGCCCGTGACGCCCACGACCCACACGAGCCGGATCGACGGCGCGCGCGTGTGCCCCTCGGCCGCGCACACGCGCAGCGCCGTGAACGTCGTCGCGAGGACGAGCCAGATCGCCGCGTGGTCGAGGTGCCAGAACGTCGCGCACCAGGCGTGGGCGCGCGGGAGGCCGTGGTAGAGCGCGCTCGCCGAGAACATGCCGGCGAGGCAGCCCGCGTAGGCCGCGACCCACGGGACGCGCCGCGGGTCGCACGCGCGCGCGCGCGCGAGCAGCCCGGGCAGCGCGAGCAGGACGACCGCCGCGCCGAGCGCGTGCGTGACCGCGCTCAGCGGGTGGGTCAGGCCGAGGATCGCCGCCAGGTCGCGCTCGGGCACCGCGTCATTGCTCCCCGACCCAGCGCAGCCACGCGCCGTGGATCGCGTCCCAGTCCGCCCCGTCCCAGCCCGCCCGCAGCGCGTCCGTCGCGCCGCGCCCCTCGCGCAGGGCCCCGATCATACGCAGGAGCCGCCGCCGCAGCTCGGGGTCCCCGCCGTGGAGGAAGAACTGCACCATGGCCCAGGCCTGCGCGTACTTCGCCGCGACCGGGCCCGAGTAGAACTCGTCGCGCGCCTCGAGCATGAGCCGCGGGAACGGCACCGGCCCGCCCTGGGCCACGAACCGCTTCACGTCCTGGAGGCGGGCCTCGAGCTTGCCGCCCGCGCCGGAGGCGGCGTCGCCGTCGACGCGCAGGGTCGAGAAGTACTCGGCCAGCCCCTCGTCGAGCCAGACCGGGAGGTCGGGCACGAGGTCTGAGATGAACTGGTGGAACGCCTCGTGGTAGAGCACGCGGCGCGTGTCCTCGAGCGTCGCGTCGTCCTTGTCCTCGAACAGGAGGAGCTGCCGGTAGCGCGGCAGGTAGTAGCCGAGCAGCGACTCGACGCGGTCGTCGGTCGTGAGCTCGGCGTAGGCGTGGAAGCCCTCGCGCGTGTCGAAGATCAGGACGGTCGCGCGCCGCGGCGGGCTCTCCTCGGGCAGGTCGAAGCGCTGGGCGAAGAAGCGCCGCACGGCCTCGAGCTCGCGCGCGTACTCGGCGCAGCGGCGGGCCGAGATGTCCGTGAGCACGACGTAGTGCTCCGTCTCGACCCGGTGCGTCCTGGCCCAGGGCGGCCCGCGCAGCACGTGCACGACGTTGCGGCGGAGCGCGCGGACCTCCGCGTCCCAGGGGTGGAGCGCGAGGGCGAGGTCGAGGTCCTCCTGCGCGCGCGGGAGGTCTCCCGCGTGGAAGGAGGCGAGCGCGCGCGCGTGGTAGGCCGGCGCCCAGTCGGGGCGGTGCGCGAGCGCCGCGTCCGCGGCCGCGCGCGCCTGCTCGAGCCGGCCCAGGCGCACGAGGAGCCGGGCCCGCGCGGCGGCCGCCTCGTAGAAGCGCGGGCAGTCGCGCTCGGCCCGCTCGAGCTCCTCGACCGCGGCGTGCAGCCGGCCGATCGTCGCGAGCACGAGCGCGCGCCGGTAGCGCGCGGCGGCGAAGCCCGGGGCCGCCTCGAGCGCGCGCTCGTAGGCGGCCGCCGCGGCGAGGAGCGCCGTCGGGCCCTCGGTCGCGCCCTTGATCCGGCCCGCGCGCTCGTGCTCGAGCGCCGCGTCGGGGACGCCCGCCCGCCCGAAGTCGTCCTCGGCCGAGAGCGGCTCGACGGCGGGCCGGCCCGGGGGCTCGGCGAACACGGGCAGGTCGTCGCGCCGCGCGAGCACGCTGCGGAGCGCCGCGTCGAGCTCGCCCGTGGCCTTGCGCAGCCAGTCGGGCCGAACGGCCCCGCGCACGACGACGCGCTCGAACGAGACGGCCCCGTCCGCCGGGTCGATCCCGCCCACGATCACGCGGCACGAGGTCGGGCTCAGCTCGTGGAACGCGCGCAGTTGCTGGCGCTTGAGCGCGCGGACCCGCACCTGCCCGTCCTTGAGCGACAGCGTCACGTCGTGCGCGCCGGCCCCCGTGAGGAGGCCCGCCTTGCGGTCGAGGAGGCGGAGCCGCCCGCGCTCGCGGCGCATGAGCGTGAGGTCGCCCGTGGCCCGGTGCACGACGGCGAGCAGCGCGACCTCGTCGCGGCCCGCGCCGCTGACGAGCCCGACGACGGCCAGCGCGTCGCGCGAGCTCGGCCCGACCAGGGCCTGCACGTCGACCTGCCCGTCGAAGCCGACCTCCTGCGTGGCGGTGAAGAACGCCTCGCGCCCGCGGACCTCCAGCCGCCCCTCGCGGAGCAGCCCGCGCGCGCCCGGCTCGTCGCGCCAGTCGGCGCCCTCGGCGGGGCGCGCGAAGTCCCACGTCACGGCGAGCGCGTTCCCGGCCCGCTCGAGCTTGCCCTCGAACAGGCGCCCCGCGCGGGCGAGCGCCTGCACGTCGGGGACGTCCTCGATCCGGCGCGGGTCGAGCGTGACGGCCTGGCGGAAGGCCGCGCGCGCGTCGTCGAACAGGTGGCGCGCCAGGCACCACCGCCCGAGGCGCATCCAGTCGTCCGCCACGCCCTCGCGCACGGCGAGGCGCCGGACCGCGAGCGCGACGGCCGGGTCGACGGCGGCCCAGGCGAAGGCGAGCTCGTCGTCGCCCATCGTGAGGACGAACCCGGCGTCGTCGAGCGCCGTGACCCGGGCGCCGCGGACGCGGTAGCCCGGGACGAGCTCGAGGTCGAGCGGCGCGCGCGACGACGCCTCGAGCGCGCGCGCGGCCTCGCCCTGCTCGGCCTCGGCCTGGCGGGCCAGGTCGCGCCGGATCCGCTCCTGGACGGCGCGCACGAGCACGCGCCCGCGGGCCGCGAGCGCCTCGAAGGCCGCGACCCGCTCGGGCGGCTCGGGCCGGGCCGCGCGCGCCGC
>JANJTH010000395.1 GCA_024711205.1 Planctomycetota bacterium
CCCGCCGGCCAGGCGGGGCCGGCCGGCGCCCCGGACCGTGCAGCCGGGGGCAGCCCCTCCCGCGCGGGCCCGCGCCCGGGCGGCCGGGCCAGCGGGACCTACCTGATCGTGCCGGCCCCCCCCCGCGGCGCGGCCGCCGGGGTCGCGCACGCGCCGCTGGATCGTCGTGGGCTGCGCGGCGGCGGCGCTCCTCACGCTCGGGTTCATCCTGAGCGAGGTCGTGAACCCGCTCCTGATCGGGCTCCTGTGCGCCTACGTGCTCAACCCCGCCGTCGAGGTCCTCGAGCGGCGCGGGGTCCGGCGCGACGCCGCCGTGACGGGGCTGTTCTCGCTCGTGCTCGGCGCGGCCGCGCTCGTGCTCGGGACGGTCGCGCTCAAGGCCGCCGACTCGTTCGACGACCTGCGGCGGATCGTCGCGGGCGAGCGCCTGCTCGACCCGAACCACCCCGCGGACGTGCGGCGGATCGTCGAGGCGGGCGACCGCGTGCGCCCGGCGGGCGACCTGCGGTTCGTCGACGAGGACGGCGACGGCGCGCGCCGGGTCGGCCTGGCCGAGAAGGCGACCGAGGCGCTCGTCGACCAGCTCGGCGGGCGCGTCTCGCGCGCCGACGTGATCCAGCTCGCGCGCACCTACCAGAGCCAGGCCGGGCAGGTCCTCGGCGCCGCGGCCGAGCTCGGCGAGGGCTTCCGGGCCTCCCTCGGCAAGCTCGGGCTGTTCTTCGGCTACGTGCTGCTCGTCCCGATCTACACGTTCTTCCTGCTCCAGTACTTCTCCGGCCTGCGCGACGGCGTGCGCGACCACCTGCCCGGCGCCTACCGGGCCCGGATCGTCGACATCGCGCGCAAGATCGACCGGCAGGTCGCGGCCTTCTTCCGCGGCAAGCTGATCCTCGCGCTCCTCAAGGGGGTCGTGACCTGGCTCGGCCTGTGGATCGCCGGCGTCCCCTTCGCCGCGCTGATCGGCCTCGGGGCGGGCCTGCTCTCCGTGCTCCCGCTGATCGGCCCGCTCCTCGGCGGCTCGCTCGCGCTGCTCCTCTGCTGGGACGCGCCCGAGGGCTTCGCGACGCGCGCCGCGTGGGTCCTCGGCGCCTTCGCCGTGGCCGAGGCCGTCGAGGCGGTCGCGCAGCCCGTGATCCTCGGGCGCGAGGTCGGGCTCAGCCCGCTCGTCCTGATCCTCTCGCTGTTCGTGTTCGGCAAGCTGCTCGGCCTGTTCGGCGTGCTCCTCGCCGTCCCGATCGCCTGCGCGGCGAAGATCCTGATCGTCGAGCTCGTGCTCCCCGAGGTCGAGGCGCTCGCGCAGGAGCCCGGCCCCGACGAGGCCGCCGGCCCCCCGGCCGGCCCCCCCGCCGTGCCCACGTTCCCGACCCGGGCGGGGTAGGCAGGGGCTCCTCGCCTCGCTGGACGCCTGCGTGGCCCGGGCGCGACCCCTCGACGCGGTCGCAGTCGGCCCGGAGCTCGTCCAGCGCGCGGCGCCAGTCGGGTCCGGGGCCCGACGCACCGGACGCGGCCAGGGCCACGCGCCGATCGATCTCTTCCCGCCATGCGGGCGAGAGCGGCTCGTCGACGAGCCCCACCGTTCCGAGGAACGCGTGGGCGAGCGCCTCTCGCTCGTCGTCCGAGAGCGCCCCGGCGAGCTCGAGGAGGGCACGGTGGCGGTTCGTCATGCGTCCTCACCCGATCAGAGCTCGCATGACCCGTCCCGCGGCGGGACCTGAGCCCTCGACGCGGGCGAGCGAGCCGGGTCAGGCGCCTCCTCCACCCATGGTCGTAGGCCCTTCGGTCGTCCGACGGTCTGGGTCCCTTGGCCAGGGCCGTGCGCGCCCTACGCGAACGGCGCGCGAGGTGGGCCACAGCGCGAACGGGCGTGCGGAGGGGGCCAAGGGCGGCGCAGACGAGTCCCCGGCGGCCCCCGGCGGACCGGGTCTGGCCACGAACCTGGTAGGGGTGATGACCGGACACGGACCGGGCCTGGCCACGAATCTGGGAGGGGTGATGACTCGAGAGGGGTGATGGCTCGAACCGGGCTTGGACACATGCCAGGGAGGGGTGAAGACTGCCTCCCCTGCTAGACTCACCGCCCTTCGCCGAGGTCTGGGTGAGCTTCACGCACTTGAAGCTGGAGAGCTGGCGCAACTTCCTGACGGTCGATGTCGACCTGCAGCAGCGCACGTTCCTCGTCGGCCCGAACGCTGCCGGCAAGTCGAACCTTCTCGACGTATTCAAGTTCTTGCGGGACGTCGCGGACCCTCAGAAGGGGTTCCAGCGGGCCGTTCAACAGGACCGGCGGGGCGTCTCCCAGATCAGGTCGCTGCACGCCCGGCGCTCCTCGAACGTCACGATCGAGGTCGACGTTCAACTCGCACCCGACTCGTCGTGGAAGTACCGGCTCGCCTTTACGCAGGACAATCAGCGTCGAGCGATCGTCGCCGAGGAGGTCGTCTTCAAGGACGACCAGGTGATCTTGAGGCGGCCCGACACCAACGACGTGCAGGACCCGGACCGACTCACCCAGACCCACCTGGAACAGGTCAACTCGAACAAGTCGTTCCGCGAGCTGGCGCAGTTCTTCTCGCGCGTCCAGTATCTCCACGTCGTGCCGCAGCTCATTCGGGAGCCAGACCGGTCTGGGGGCAAGAAGGCGGACCCGTACGGAGGCGACTTCCTCGAGCAGCTCGCGCGGACCACGGAGAAGACTCAGAAGTCGCGCCTCAAGAAGATCGAGAGCGCGCTGAGGTTCGCCGTCCCGCAGCTCAGAGACCTCGAGCTGGAGCGAGACGCCAAGGGCGCGCCCCACTTGAAGGCACTCTACGAGCACTGGCGGCCGAAGGCCGGTCGGCAGAGCGAGGTCGAGTTCTCGGACGGCACCCTCCGCCTCATCGGGCTGCTGTGGGTCTTCCTCGACGGCGCGGCCCCGTTGCTGCTCGAGGAGCCGGAGCTCTCGCTCCACGCCGCCGTCGTGCGGCAGATCCCGCGCATGATGTCGAAGCTCGGGAGGAAGACGGGCCGGCAGATCCTGGTCAGCACGCACTCCGCCGAGCTCCTCAGCGACCCAGGGATCTCGCCCGAGGAGGTCTTGATCCTCGAGGCGTCGCAGACCGACACGAAGGTGCGCCGCGCGGCGGACCTCACGGAGATCACGGCGCTCGTCGAGGGCGGCCTCTCCATCGGCGAGGCGGTGATCCCGCGGACCGCGCCGAAGGACGTCCAGCAGCTCACCCTCTGGGACTGACCCATGGCCACGTCGGTCACGGTGGCATGCGAAGGCGACGGCGACGTTCCGATCGCGAGGAAGCTGCTCGAGCACGTCGGGCTCGCGTTGGGCAGCTTCTACCCCAGCGGCGGGAAGGGGAGCCTCGACAGGAGCCTGAAGGCATACAACAACGCCGCCAAGCACGCGCCCTGGCTCGTGCTCCGCGACCTGGACATGGACGCCGACTGCGCACCGACGCTGGTCGCGACGTTGCTACCGACGTCTTCCTCCCAGATGTCGTTTCGAGTCGCGGTGCGCGCCGCGGAGGCGTGGCTCATGGCCGACCGCGAGCGGTTCGCCGCCTTCTTGGGCGTGCCGCTCTCGAAGGTGCCGCGCGACCCCGAGTCCCTGCGCGACCCCAAGACCGAGGTCGTGAACCTCGCGCGCAAGTCGAAGATCAAGGAGATCCGGGAGTCGATGCCCGTGAAGCAGGGCATGTCCGGCCGGGTCGGCCCGGGCTACACGGAGAAGATCGTTGCCTTCGCGACCGACCACTGGCGTCCCGAGGTCGCGGCCGCCGTCGCGCCCAGCCTCGCCGCGTGCATCGAACGCCTCCGCAAGGTGCCGCGCGACGCCTGACGACGTTCAGGCGCGCAGCCCTCCGTTCGGGCGCCCACAAGGCGCCGGACGACGGTCCCCACTGCCGGTGGTCCCCTGGTCGGGCTGTCGGTCCCCCAGGGGACCACATGGCCGCGTGGTGGGCGGGAGGGGCTGCCCCCTCAGCCCTCGACCCGCAGGACGCCCAGCCGGCGCGCGGCGCCGGCCCGGCGGCGGACGGCGGCGCCGTCCTTGCGGCCGGCGAGGACGTCCGCGTAGTCGCGCACGAGGGCCTCGGCCGCGGCCGCGTCCTCGCGGAGGAGCTCGACGCGCAGCCTGCGGACGCCGCGGGCCACGAGCCGGCCCAGGTCGTCGGCCACGGCGTTGGCCTGCCCGCTGAACACCGTGTTGCGGCAGCCGACGTCGACGAGCACGGGGTGCTCGAGCCCGGTCCGGTCGCGGAGCGCGAGGTGGTGCCGCTCGCATGGGCGCCCGCAGTCCTCGAAGCTCGTGCCCGCGAAGCCCTCCGCGGGCGAGAGGAGCTTCGCGTAGGCGCAGTACTCCGTGTGGAACATGGGCAGGTGCTGGTGGACCACGACCTCGGCCCGGGCCGGGTCGGCGCGCTCGAGCAGGCGCTCGAGGTCGGCGAGCGCCAGGTCGTAGGCCGGGACGAAGGTGTCGAGCCCGCGCGCGAGCAGGTGCCGGGCGGTCAGCGCGTTCGCGGCGTTGAGCGAGAAGTCGCCGTGGAGCCGCGGGCGGCGCCCGCCCGGGAAGTCCGAGGGCGCGCGGCCCGCGAGCAGCTCGAGCGCGCCCAGGCTCCGTACGAGCAGCCCGTCGGGGTCGAGGCGCAGGCACGCGTCGAGCACGCGCTCGTCGCCGGGCTTCTGGATCCGCGGCGGCGCGACGACGACCGTGGCCCCGGCCGCGCGCGCGCGCTCGACCGCGCGCCGCAGCCCGACCATCTCCATCCACTCGAGGATCACCTCGCCCGCGCCCGCCGCGAGCGCGCCCTCGAGCTGCGCGGCCGTCCGGCAGAGCGGGACGACCCGCGCGGGCGCGTCGGCCCCGGGCGTGACCGCAGCGCCCGCGGCGCGCCGGTCGCCCTCG
>JANJTH010000423.1 GCA_024711205.1 Planctomycetota bacterium
CCCGCGCGAGGCCCGAGAGCGTCGTCGGGCGCAGGCGGGCGGGCGCGCGCGCGGCGAGGAGCCCGACCGCCTCCGCCGCGGCGTCCGCGCGCGCGACGCCGAGCGCGGCCGTGGCCACGGCGTCCAGGTCGTCGTCGGAGAGCACCTCGAGCGAGGTCCCCGCGAGGAGCGCGGCGGCGAGGCGCGGGTAGAGCGCGTACTCGTCCGCGCGCGCCGTGGCCGCGACGAGCCGTGCGGCGAGACCCTCCGGGTCCGGGAGCCCGTCGAGGTCGCCTGCCAGCGCGAGGTGGGCGAGCGCCATGCCCACGGGCCCCGCCAAGGCCGGTTCCGTCGTGGTCGCGCCCCGCCGGACGAGCTCTCGACAGGCGACGACGACCCCATGTGCGCGCAAAGCCGTGCCGTCGACCTCGGCCAGCAGGAACCGGAGCGCGACCTCGATCAACGCGGGCCGGAGCCGCGCGTCGCCGCTGAACAGCGCCAGATGCTCGCGCAGCTCGCTGCCGACGCTCGCGAGGCCGCGCCGTCGCGTGATCGCGAGGGTGGCGCGCTGCTGGAGGACCGGGGCCGAGCGGAGCGGGACGGCCGCGCCCTCGGCGGCCTCGAGGTCCGCGAGCGCCCCCTCGTGGTCACCCGCGTCGCTGCGCGCGCGGGCGCGCGCCAGGAGCGCGGCGCCCGTGAAGAGCGCGCGGTCGCGGAGGTCCGCGCGCCCCTGCGCGGCCTCGAACGCGCGGCGCGCGGCGGCGGCCCGCCCCAGGGCGTCCCCGTCTCGCGCGACGACGTCGGGCGGGGGGCCGGGCGAGGACTCCCAGCGCAGCACGAGCCGCGGCCGGTCGCCGTGGACGGGGTGCCCAGGGCCGGCGAGCGCCAGCGGCGGCCCGTCGTCCGCGCGGAACAGGGCGACCGCGAACGGTTGCCGGGCGAGGACCTCGTCGCGCAGCCCGGCCAGGTCGAGCACGAGCCGCGGGCCCGGGATCGGGACCGTGCGCTCCGTCCCCGTCGGGGGGTAGCGGAACCTCCCGCGCCCGCCCTCGGGCGCGACGAGCCGGAGCCCGAGCCGGGCCCCGGGCGGCGGCGCCCCGGCGAAGTTCAGCACGAGCTCGGCCTGCAGCGTGGGCGCCTCGCGGGGCACGTCCGCGAGGTCGAACGCGACGATCGCCTCGCGGGCGCCCTGCTTCGCGAGCCACAGCCAGTCCGCGGGCTGATCCGGCACGAGGGCCTTCTGCGCGTACTGGAACCCCGCCTCGTCGGCGGGGCCCGGGACCACCTCGACGGCGGGCCGGCCGCGCGCCGCCTCGAGCAGCCGCTCGACCCGGCGCGCGCGCAGCGCGAAGCCGGGCGTCGCCGCCGAGGCGGCGGCCGCCTCCAGGAGGTGCGCGCCGACGTCGGGGCGCCCCGCCCGCGCGAGGAGCTCGGCCCGGTCGAGCAGGTCCTCGGCAGAGGGCACGATGCTCGCGGCCTGGAGCGCCGCCACGTCCTCGGGGGCGAGCGGGCCCCTGGTGAGGGCCAGGAACGCGTGGACGCGGCGCTCGAGGCTCCGCCCCCGCCTGACGCGGCCGACGGGCGTCGGGTCCGCGCGGACGACCAGGTCGAGCTGGCGGAGCGCCTGCTCCTCGCGCCCGCGCCGCGCGTGGAGCACGGCGAGGGCCTCCGCGCGCTCGGCCCGCAGCTCCTGGCGGGTCTCCAGGGCGGGGTCGGCGAGCAGGCCCTGGGCCGCGTCGACGAGCCCGAGCGCGAGCAGGCCCTGGGCCGCGTCGAGCGCGGCGCGCGGGCGCGCGGCCGCCGGCGCCTCGGCGGCGTGCGCCTCGAGGTGGGCGACCGCCTCGTCGCGCCGGTCCAGCTCGAGCGCGAGCTCCGCCGCCTGCAGGCGCGCGCCGGGCGGCGCCGCGCCGGCGTCGAGGAGGCGGCCGAGCGCCGTGAGCGCGGCCTCGGGACGCTTCTCGGCGAGGAGGGCCTCCACGACGAGCGCCTGGAGCCGTGGGCGCAGCGTGGGGGGAGGGGAGAGCCGGAGCGCCCGGCGCGCGGCGCGCAGCGCCTCCCCGGGTCGGGCGTCGTCGTGCTCCTCGGCCACGAGCGCCAGGGTGCGCGCCGCGCGGACGGCCAGGATCGCGGGGTCGGTGGGGGTCCGCGCGAGCGTCGCGGCGATCTCCCTCCCGAGGGACGGGTCCGTGAGGACGCCGGGCGGGAGCGGGCGCGCGAGGGCCGCCGAGAGGCCGGGGGGGACGCGCGCGGGCGCAGGGGGCGCCGGAGGCGGAGGTGGGGCCTCCGAGCCCTCGAACTCGAGCTCGAGCCGCGGGCGGAGGCCGGGGTCGGGATGCTCGGCCGACGCGAACGCGAACAGGCCCTCCGCGGGCGCGTCGAGCCATACGACGAGCCCGTGCGCGGGCGCGCCGGCGCGCCAGGCCTGCACGTGGGCGGTCACGTCGAGCGCGAGCCGCCCGATCGGGTCGAGGGCGGCGGGCGGCGACGCGAGGTCGGGCGCGCGGCCGGGGCGATCGACCCACACGACGCCGTCACGGCCCGGGCCCTCGGTCGAGCTCCCCGCCCGCCAGGGCTCCGCGACGAGCCCGGCCCGAAACGGCCCGCGGTCGCCGCGCGGGCCGACTGGCTGGGGATCGCTCCGCGCTCGGTCCGGCGCTGGCCGATCTCCCTCCGGTCGGCCGGCCAGCTCCAGGCCTCGCGCGTCGACTGGCTGGGGATCGCTCCGCGCTCGGTCCGGACCCGACCGACCTCCCTCCGGTCGGTCGGCCGGGTCCAGCCCTCGCACGTCGACGAGGCGCAGGCGCAGGGTCGCGCGCGCGACGCGCGGGGCGGCGCCGCCGGCCAGGTCGCCGCCCTTGAGCCACGCGGGGAGCGCGAAGCGAAGGAGCGCCTCGTGCTGCCCGGGGCGCTGCGGCGGCTGACGCCCGATCGTGAGCTCGAGCTCGTGCCCCGCGTTGACGAGCGGGGAGCCCCCGCCGTCGTCGCGCACGCAGGTGTCCTCGCCCTCTCCTGGTCCGGGGCAGAGCGTCCAGGTCACGCGCGCGCCCGGCTCGCCGGCGGCGACCGGGGAGGCGAGGTCTTCGGGCGTGTCGTCCGGTCGGGCCGCCTCGGTCGGGTCGGGCGACGTCGCCGGGGGCACGTCCGTGGCGGGCTGGCGGGCGGGCCCTCGACCGGCGACCGCGAGCGCCGCGAGGACGAGGCCGACCGCCGCCACGGCGGCGAGGGCGAGCCGGGGCCGGCGGGCCCCCGGCGGCGGCGCGACGTCGTCGCCCACGCCGGTCGAGCGCGGGGCCTCCGCGTCGCGGGCTCGGTCGGCGTCGAGCCAGCCCTCGAGCGCCGCGGCGACGGCGGCCGCCGACGCCGGCCTGGCGGCCGGGTCCTTCGCGAGGCAGGCGAGCACGAGCCGCTCGAGCGCGGGGTCGACGTCGGGGCGGAGCGCGCGCGGCGGGGGCGGGGCCGCGCCCTCGACCGCCTCGAGGACCGCGAGCGCGCTCGGGCCGACGAACGGCGGCGCGCCCGTGAGCGCGAAGTAGAGCGTCGCGCCGAGCCCGTAGACGTCGGTGGCCGGCCCGAACGCGCGCCGGTCGCTCCGGGCCTGCTCCGGCGCCATGTAGCCGGGCGTGCCGAGCCACTGGCCGGTCGCGGTCAGGCTCGCGGCGCGCGCGTCGGCGACGCGCGCGAGCCCGAAGTCGGCCAGGCGCGGGCGCCCGTCCTCGGCCAGGAGCACGTTGCTCGGCTTCACGTCGCGGTGGAGCACGCCCGCCGCGTGCGCCGCCTCGAGCGCGCGCGCGAGCGCGAGGCCCAGGGCCGCGGCCTCCGCCGCCGGGAGCGGCCCGCCCTGCCGCACGCGCTCGAGGAGCGTCGGGCCGCGGACGCGCTCCATGACGAGGTAGGCGCGCCCCCGCTCGAGGCCGGCCTCGAGGACGGCCACGACGTGGGGGTGCACGACGCGGGCCGCCGCGCGGGCCTCCTGGTCGAAGCGCAGCCGCTCCTCGATCGAGGCGTGGCCCGCGGGGAGGACCTTCAGCGCGGCCTCGCGCCCGGTCTCGGCGTGGCGCGCGGCGTAGACGACGCCCATGCCGCCGCGCCCGAGCTCGCCCTCGAGCAGCCAGGCCCCGAGCCGCGGGAGGTCCGGCGCCGGGAGGGGGAGCACCCGGTCGTCGCGCCGCGTCGTGTCGCCGTGGGCTGGGTCGACCACGCGGGCAGCCTAGCCGTCACGCGGGGGCGGCGCCCTGCGCGGACGGCGCCGCGCTCGGAGGGCCGCGCTCAGAGCGCCGGCTGGTTGGGGTCCGACGGCGGCCGCTTCCACTGCCGCGTCGTGTAGTAGCTGTCGTGCTTCATGCGCAGGAAGTCCGAGTACCACAGGTTCATGGCCTGGTCGCTCGGCTCGAGCTCGCGCGAGAAGCGGTAGCGCCCGCGCTCGGTCTTGGTGACCGCCTCGAGCGCGCGCAGGGCGATCTGGCCGTCGCAGTGCGCGGCCATGACCCGCCCCGCGCCGAGCGTGAGGGAGGCGGGCTCGAGGCCCGGGCGCTCGAGCGTGAGCGTGCCCGAGCGCCGCTCGACCTCGAGGCGGAGGATGAGCTGCCGGAGCGCGTCCTTCGACTCGATGCGCCCCTCGAGGTCGGGGCCCTGCTCGGTGAACAGGGCCACCGCGTCGGGGGCGTCCTCGAGGAGCGCCGCCTGCCCGGGGAGGCCGTGGACCTCGACGTTGAGGATGTAGGGCCCGATCGTGATCCGCGTGCGCGCCTCGAGCGGCACGGCGCCCCCGTGGACCTCGCGCCCGTCGACGACGCTGCCGTTCTGGCTGCCGTTGTCGTAGAGGACGGGGCGCTCGGCGCCCTTGTCCCAGCGGATCGTCGCGTGGAAGCGCGAGATCACCGCGTCGCGCAGCACGAGGTCGTTCTCGTGGTGCCGCCCGATCCGCACGGTCTCGCCCGGCTGGAGGCGCTTCGTGCCCGCCTCCAGGCTCTTGATCACGGCGAACCGCTCGGTGGACGTCTCGGCCATGCTCCCGTCAAGTGTTACTACGCCCGGGCCCTGATTGGAATCCCCCGTCCGGGGTGAGGCCGCCCCGGGGGGGCTCGGACCCCGCAGGTGCGCGCGTGGACGGTTTGGTCGCCCGCGCACGGGAGTTCCAGCGGGCGGGCCCATGGCTGGACTTCTGGTATCCTGCCGGGCCTGGGCCCGTAGCCACGGGCCGATCGACGAACCGGGAGCGCCCGGGCGCGGGTGTGCCCGCGGACGCGACCGACCGAGCATGCGCCGGGCCCCCTCGCGGGGCGGCGCCGAGCGACCGAGGGCAAACGGGCATGGCCACGCAGCTGACCAACATTCGCAAGGGCAACGTCGTGCGGATCGACGGCGTCGTCTACCAGGTCATGGAGCTCGAGCACCGGACGCCGGGGAACCTGCGCGCCTTCGTGCAGCTCAAGCTCAAGAACATGGAGTCGGGCGCGCAGTTCGTGAAGCGCTTCAGCTCGACGGACGCCCTCGAGACGGTGTTCCTCGCCAAGCGCCCGTGCCAGTACCTCTACCCCGAGGGGAAGACCTACGTCTTCATGGACAACGAGACCTACGAGCAGTTCAACCTGGGCGAGGACGTGGTCGGCGACAAGATGAAGTTCGTCCCGCTCAACGGCGAGGCGGTCGTCCTGTTCCTCGACGAGCGCGCGGCGGACATCGAGCTCCCGAGCACGATCGTGCTCGAGATCACGGAGTCGGAGCCGGCGATCCGCGGGAACACGGCCACGAACGTGTCGAAGCGCGCGGTCACGAACACGGGGCTCGAGGTGAAGATCCCCCAGCACGTCGACGTGGGCGAGCGGGTCGTCGTGGACACGCGCACGGGCGAGTTCGTCAGCCGCGCCAAGGACTGACCGACCACCGACCACGGCCCGGGGCCGCGCGCGGCCCCGGGCGGGCAGGAGCGGGCCCGTGGCGGACGCCCGGCGCGGCGAGGTCGGGCGAGGCCGCGGGGCCGCGTGACGGAGCGGGCCGCGGCGCTCCGGCGGCGCCTGGGCGAGTCGGGGGCGCTCGTCCTCGGCTCGGTCGCCGCGGCCCTCCTCGGGCTGCTCGGGCTCCGGTTCCTGCTCCGCGGCCTGAGCGAGGAGGACTTCGGCCGCTACGTCCTGTTCCAGGTCGTGGGCGGGCTGCTCGTCGTCCCGCTCTCGTGGTCGATCCCCGCCGTGCTGCGGCTCGGCGCCGAGGAGATGGCCCGCCGGGGGCGGCTCCTGGGCACGGCCGGCGCCGTGGGCGCGCTCGCGCTCGCGTCGGCGGCGCTCGTCCTGCCCGCGTTCGCCTGGGCGGAGCCCCGCGTCGAGGCGTGGCTCGGGGCGCCGCTCGGCGGGGTCGCGCTCGCCTACGCCGCCGCGACGACCGCGGCCCTGCTCGCGGCGGCGCTGCTCCAGCCGGCGGGCGAGGTCCGGTGGCGGACGCTCGTCCCGGCCGCCTCGCGGGGGCTCCAGGCGCTCGCCCTGGGCGGGCTCCTCGCGGGCGCGGCGCTCACGCTCGAGCGCGCCGCGTGGACGGCCGTCGTGACGGCGCTGCCGGCGATCGCGCTGCCCCTGTGGGCCGCGCGGGCGGCGCTCGCGCGGCCGGCCCCGGGGGCGC
>JANJTH010000452.1 GCA_024711205.1 Planctomycetota bacterium
CCGGGGGCCCGCCGGCGCCCAGGACGCCCCGGTCGCCTGCGCCCCCGGTCGCCGGCGCGTCCGTGGCCGCCTCGATCCACCCCGAGAGGAGCGCCACCTCGTCGGCCTCGTCGTAGACGACGAGCGCCTGCCCGGGCACGACCGCCGGCGCGGGCCGCTCGAAGCGGACCTCCAGCCTCGGCCCGCCGGCCCCGGCGGGGTCGCCCCCGGCCTCGGCGGCCGGGTCGCGCCGCGTCACGACGCACGGCGTCCGCTCGCCGTGCGCGCGGAGCTGCGCCTGCCCGCGCGCGGCCTCGCCGGGCGCGAGCGCGCGGCCGAGCCACACCGGGTCCGTCGCGACGAGCCCGCCGCGGGCGAGCGCCGCCCGCGGCCCGACGACGACCCGGCGCGCGGCGGGGTCCGTCGCGACGACGTAGAGCGGCGCCGCGGCCGCGACCCCGAGGCCACGCCGCTGCCCGACCGTGAAGCCGGCGGTCCCCTCGTGGCGCCCGAGCACGGCGCCGGCCTCGTCGACGACCTCGCCCGGCGCGAGCGCCGGCGCGAGCGCCGCCTCGCCCGCCGCGAGCCGCGCGCGCAGGACCTCGCGGTAGTCGCCCGGGACGAAGCACAGCTCCTGGCTGTCGCGCTTGTCCGCGACGCGCAGGAGCCCGCGCGCGCGCGCGAGCGCCCGCACCTCGGCCTTCGTCCGCCCGCCGAGCGGCAGGAGCAGCCGCGCGAGCTGCGCCTGCTCGAGCACCGCGAGCACGTAGCTCTGGTCCTTCGCCCGGTCGACGGGCCGCGCGACCGCGAGCCGGCGCCCGTCGCCCACGACGCGCGCGTAGTGCCCCGACGCGACGTGCGTCGCGCCGACCCGGTCGGCGAAGGCGAGCACGTGGCCGAACTTGAGCCAGCGGTTGCACAGCACGCACGGGTTGGGCGTCCGCCCGGCCGCGTAGTCGGCCGCGAACCGGTCGACGAGCCGCCCGAACTCGGCCTCCATGTTGAGCGCGTAGAAGGGGATCCCGAGCGCGTCGGCGACGCGCCGCGCGTCGAGCGCGTCCTCGACGCTGCAGCAGCCCTGCTGCTCCCCCGGGCCGGCGCCGCCCGCGCCCGAGCGCATGAACACGCCGAGCACCTCGTGCCCGGCCTCGCGCAGGAGCGCCGCCGCCACGCTCGAGTCGACGCCGCCGGACAGGCAGGCGACGACCCGGGTCGGGGCGGGCTCGGGCGCGGGCGCGAAGGTCACGGCGCGGATCGTATCGGCTCCCGCGGGTCCGGGTAGAATCCGCGCCCTCTGGAGGCCGCCATGACCGCCCGCCGTCCCCTGGCCGCGCGCCACCTCGCCCGCCTGCACGAGCTCTCGACCGTCGCGTCCGTGTGCCGCGCCGCGCTGGAGCGCGACCTCGTCGACCTCCTCCCGCTCCGCGAGGCCGCCGCGGCCGACCGGACCGTCGCCGAGGAGGCCGAGGCCCTCGCGCGGGAGCGCGGCTGGGCGCTCCCCGAGACGACCCCCTACGCCTGGTCCCACGTCGGGACGGAGTCCGACCCGCTCCCGCGCGTCCTGCGCGTGCTCGACCGCGACCTGTTCGAGCTCGACGGGATCGCCCGCGCGACCGACGACGAGGAGGTCCGGGCGCTCGCCCTCCAGGCGCTCGGCGACCGCCGGGCGGCCCGCGCGGCGCTCGCCGAGGCCTTCCCGCTCCACACGCTCCCCGGCGCGAAGTAGCCGCCCCCGCCGTGTCCGAGCCCCGGCGCCTCTCCTTCCCCAAGGAGAAGATCAAGGTCCTCCTGCTCGAGGGGATCGCGCCCTCGGCCCGCGAGCGGCTCGCGCAGGAGGGCTACGAGAACGTGGTCGCGCTGCCCCGCGCGCTCGAGGGGGACGAGCTCCACCGCGAGCTCGCGCGCGCCCACATGGTCGGGATCCGCTCGGCCACGCGCCTCGACGCCGCGGCGATCGCCGCGGCGGAGCGCCTGATCGCCGTCGGGTGCTTCTGCATCGGCACGAACCAGGTCGACCTCGAGGCGGCGGCCCGGCGCGGCGTCGCCGTGTTCAACGCGCCGCACAGCAACACGCGCAGCGTGGCCGAGCTCGTGATCGCCGAGTGCGTCGCCCTCCTGCGCGGGCTGTGCGACAAGTCGGCCGCCGCGCACCGCGGCGAGTGGCGCAAGTCCGCGCGCGACAGCCACGAGGTCCGCGGCAAGACGCTCGGGATCGTCGGCTACGGCCACATCGGCTCCCAGGTCTCGATCCTGGCCGAGGCCCTGGGCATGCGCGTCCTCTACGTGGACGTGGTCCCCAAGCTCCCCATGGGGAACGCGCAGCAGCTCGCGGCGCTCGACGAGCTCCTGCCGCGCGCCGACCTCGTGACGCTCCACGTGCCCGAGGACCCGTCCACGCGCGACCTGATCGACGCGCGGCGGCTCGGGCTCATGCGGCCCGGCGCCTGCCTGATCAACGCGAGCCGCGGCTCGGTCGTCGACGTGGACGCGCTCGCGCGGGCCCTGCGCGAGCGCAAGCTCCTCGGGGCCGCGATCGACGTGTTCCCGCGCGAGCCGGGGAGCAACGACGAGCCGTTCGAGAGCCCGCTGCGAGGGCTCGACAACGTGATCCTGACCCCGCACGTGGGCGGGAGCACGCTCGAGGCCCAGCACAACATAGGGATCGAGGTCGCCTCGAAGCTCGCCGCCTACAGCGACCACGGCGCGACCACGGGCGCCGTGAACTTCCCGCAGCTCGCGCTCTCGCCGAACCCGCGCGCCCACCGCGTGCTCCACGTCCACGCCAACCGCCCGGGCGTCCTCGGCGCGATCAACCAGGCCGTCGCCGACGCGGGCGCGAACATCCTCGGGCAGCACCTCCAGACGACCCCCGAGCTCGGCTACCTGGTCATGGACGTCGACCGCGAGACCTCGAGCGAGCTGCGCACCCGCCTCGAGCAGGTCCCCCACACGATCCGGGCCCGGATCCTCTACTGAGATCGCGGGGTGCCCGCGGGGCTTCGCCCCGCGGGCACCCCGCGATCTCAGACGGGGCGGAGGGTGGAGGGCGCTCGGAGGGGCGTGCCGGATACCCCCGGGGCGGGGGCGTGAGGGGGGGAGCGCTGGGATCGCGAGACTTACGCTCTCGGGGACGTGCAGGCGTCAAGGCGTGTCAAGTCGGGCGTTGGATCCGGCGGCGCGGCCCGGTAACGTCTTGGGTGCCCATTCCGGCGCCTTGGAGTTCGCGTGTCCCCCACCGCGGTCGCACCCAGTTCGCCCCCGGCCGGCGCGCCGACCTCGCCGGGCTTCGGCCCCGGGGTCCCCGCGCCCGTCCGGGAGGCCCCGGCCCGACGGCTCTCGATCTGCCTGATCAACCCGCGCTTCGAGCCCTCGTACTGGGGGTTCGACTACGCGCTCCCGCTGTACCCAGGCGACAAGCGCTGCACGATGATCACGGGCGCGCTCCCGACGATCGCCGGGCTCGTGCACCCCGACCACGAGGTCGTGCTGCTCGACGAGAACATCGAGGACATCGACTTCGAGGCGCTCCGCCGGTTCGACCTCGTGGGCGTCACCGGCATGATCGTCCAGAAGAAGCGCATGCGCGAGATCCTGCTCCGGCTCAAGGCCATGGGGATCTACGCGATCGTCGGCGGCGCCTACGCGTCGGTCGACCGCGACTTCTTCGAGCGCGAGGACCTCGCGCGCGCGCTCTTCTCTGGCGAGGCCGAGGAGACCTTCCCCGAGTTCCTGGCCGACTTCGCGGCCGGCCGGCCGACCAAGACCTACTACGAGCAGGCCGACCGGACCGACATGTCCCGCGCGCCCCGCCCGCGCTACGACCTGCTCAAGGTCGACCGCTACGCGTCCGGCGCGCTCCAGTTCTCGCGCGGCTGCCCGTTCCAGTGCGAGTTCTGCGACATCATCGTCACGTTCGGCCGCAAGCCGCGCACGAAGCCGGTCGCGCAGGTGATCTCCGAGCTCGACGACATGGTGCGCGCCGGCTTCCTCTCGGTGTTCATCGTCGACGACAACTTCATCGGCAACAAGAAGGCGGCCAAGGAGCTGCTCGAGGCGCTCGTCGTCTGGCAGGAGACGAACGGCTACCCCGTCCGCCTCTCGACCGAGGCGAGCCTCAACCTCGCCGACGACCCGCGCCTGCTCGAGCTCATGTACCGGGCCAACTTCCGGCACGTGTTCATGGGGATCGAGACGCCCCGCATGGAGTCGCTCAAGGAGACGAAGAAGTTCCAGAACACCCACGGCGACTCGCTCGACGACAAGCTCGCGCGGATCCAGAACGCGGGGCTCGACATCCACGCCGGGTTCATCGTCGGGTTCGACGCGGACGACGACAAGATCTTCGAGGACCAGTTCCAGTTCATCCAGCGCAACGGGATCCTGCTGGCCATGGTCGGCATGCTCGGCGCGATCCCCAAGACGCCGCTCTACGAGCGGCTCCAGCGCGAGGGGCGGCTCGTCGACGATCCGAACCTGAACTTCGTGCCGAAGCAGATGACCCGCGAGCAGCTCCAGCGCGGCTACTGGCGGCTCGTCGAGCGGCTCTACACGCCCGAGGCGTTCCTCGACCGCTACTTCCGCTCCTACCGCCTCCCGGAGTACCACCGCCGGCGCAAGGAGATCTCGATCAAGGCGGCCGAGGGCAAGCTCGTGCCGACGCTCGCCTACGCGCTGCTCCTGATCGTGGCGCTCGTGCGGACGCTCGTCCACGACGGGTCCTTGTTCCGGGTGGGCGGCGTCTACCTCCGGCAGTTCTTCACGAAGAACCTCAAGTACCGCCGCGACGTGATCGGGCTCGCGCAGTTCGCGAACCGCTGCGTCACGCACTGGCACTTCTACAAGTTCACGCGCCTCGCGATCGCCGGCCGGCTCCGCCTGTTCAACTCCGGCTGAATTCTCGTGGGCAGGGCCCTTCGGGCCCTGCCCACGAGAATTCAGATGGGCGGTTTCTGGTCGCGCGGGCGAGGGCGCCGCGGCGCTCAGGGGGCCCTGGCGCGATCGGAGGGGCGGAGCTCCAGAACTTTGAAGTCATGGGTGAAAGTCCGAAGGACTTTCGCCCACGACTTCACCCGAGCCCGATCTCGTCGAGGCCGTCGTCGTCGTAGCCGAGGTGGTGGCCGACCTCGTGGAGGACGGTGACCCGGACCTGCTCGAGGACCTCCTCGCGCGTGGTCGCGACCTTCTCGATGTTGTGCTGGTAGAGGTGGACGCGGGGGGGCATGCGGGGCGGCGCGCCGTCGCCCTCGTGGCGCTCGGCGACGTTGACGCCGTCGTAGAGGCCCAGGAGCAGGGGGTCGTGGCCCGTCTCGCGCAGCATGCGCGCGTCGGGGACGGGGACCCGCTCGACCACGACGTCGCGGAGGTGCTCGCGGAAGCGCGCGGGGAGCGCCGCGAGGGCGTCCTGGACCACGCGGTCGAAGGCCTTGGCGGTGATCCGGACCGGGGCCGGGAAGGCGTCGGGGTCGAGGCGGGCCGCGCGCGCGAACAGGGTGTCGGCGTCGGCGAGCCGGTCCTGCCGCTCGCGCAGGCAGGCCAGGTGATAGAGCGCCTCGGCCGCGTCGCCCTCGGGCAGGGCCGCGGCGGCGCGCTCGAGGTCGGGCGCGGCCTCCTCGAAGCGGGCCGCCTCGAACAGGACGACGCCGCGGGCGGCGACCAGGCGCGGGTCGTCAGGGGCCACCGCCAGCCCGCGCGCGCAGGCGGCCAGCGCGCCCTCGCGGTCCTCGAGCGCGCGGCGGGCCTCGACCTCGAGCAGCAGCGCGCGCTGGAGCGGCGCGCCCGCGAGCGCCCGCGCGCGC
>JANJTH010000458.1 GCA_024711205.1 Planctomycetota bacterium
TTCCCACAGAATCGCATGGGGCTGGCCCCGCCCTCGGCGCCTCGAACGGGCGCAGGCCCGAGCGGCAGGTGGAGGCGGCGCCTCGAGGGGCCGGGGGCCAGGCTCAGGGCGACAGGCCGAGGGCGGCGAGGCGCTCGTCGCTCGTCGCTCGTCGCTCGGGCCTGGACCCACCCGGGTCACCCGCCCCGCGGGCTTCCCCTTCGAGATTCCGTGCGGAGTCGGCGACGAGGACCCCTCGGTCCCCCTGCCGCGCTCACGGCCGACTCCGCACGGACTCTCTCCCCTTCGAGATTCCGTGCGGAGTCTGCGACCGGGGCCCCTCGGTCCCCGAGACGCCCCTACGGCAGACTCCGCTCGGAATCTCGTTCTCGCACGAAGGGCTCGATCGTGCGGGCGAGGCCGGGGAGGGCCTCGATCACGTGGCCCTTGGCGATCCCGCGCAGCTTGAAGTAGAGCGCGCGGACGGTCGCGTGCTGCGAGCGCTCGGCGCGCGCGTCGGTGATCCCGAGCAGCGCGTCGGCGACCTGGTCCTTGCTGCGGGAGAGCGCCGCGCCGAGCGGCTCGCGCGCGGTCGCGTCGACCCACTGGCGATAGAACGGCTCGAGCGCCCGGCAGAAGTCGTCGAGCAGGAAGTCCATGGCGCCCGGCACGAAGCCCGGGCGGAGCCCCTTGACCGTCTTGTAGCCGAGCTTGAGGGGCGCCGCGAGCATTCCCTTGCGGCCCACCTCCTCGTCGATCAGGCGCACGCACGCCTCGACGACGCGAGGGCGGGTGGCCGGGTCGGCGGCGAGCTTGTCGTGGAGGGAGGCGCTCATGCAGGCTCCGGCCGCCGCGCGCGCCGGCGCCTTCGCGCCGCCTCTGGCGGGGTCTTCGGTTTACCACGCTCCGGCGCGCGTCCGGACGCGCACCTGTCCGGCGGGGCCCATCGCCGAGGTCCTCGCGAGCGGGGGCCTCCCGCGCTATCCTGAGCCGGTGCCGGGGGGAACCGGCCAAGGGGACGGGCGGCGATATGGAGTGGCAGACCCTCGGGGAGCTGGCCAAGAAGGCCGCGGCGCTGCCGATCGAGGTGTTTAAGGCCCAGTGGCCGTGGCCGTTCCTCCTCGAGCTCAACCCCGAGTCCGGCGCGATCGCGACCGGGGAGACGCGCGCCTTCGACCCGGAGCGGGCGAAGGGCGAGGCCGCGCCGAGCCTCGGCAGCTCGCTGATCGTCTACTTCGGCCCCGGGGAGCAGGTGATCCTCGGGCGCGGCGAGGGCTGCCACGTCCGCAGCGGCCACCACACGATCTCGGACAAGCACGCGGTCTTCGAGCGGTTCGGGACCATGTGGGCGCTGCGCGACTGCGGCTCGAAGAACGGGACCTTCCTGAACGGGCGGCGCATGAGCCCCGAGGAGCAGTCGCCGCTCAAGTTCGGCACGAAGCTCATGCTCGGCGAGGCGCAGTTCCTGTTCCTCGGCCCCGACGACTGCTTCGAGCTGTTCCAGGAGCTGATCAAGGAGCCGCGGATCCGCCCGCGCTCGCTCGGCAAGTTCAAGGCCGACTTCGCGGCCTGCGGCTCGGTCGAGCAGCTCCGCGAGCAGTTCCCGGGCCCGTTCCTGATCGTGCAGGCGCCGACCGGGCGCGAGGCCGACCCGGCCGCGGGCCCCGTGAGCACGAACACCGTCACGCTGAGCCGCGAGGAGCTCGGCAAGCAGGCGAACCCGAACGTCGCGGACGCCGTGTTCAACCTGGGCGCGCACTCGATCGTGCGGGTCGGGCGGGCGACGGTGACGCAGATCCACCTCCCCCTGCCCGCGATCTCGAACCTCCACGCGGCGTTCATCCGCGACGAGGGCGGGTGGTTCGTGCAGGACCTCGGCGCGAAGAACGGCACCTACGTGTGGGGCGAGCGGCTCGAAGGCCGGCGCAAGATCGAGTCGGGCGCCGAGGTCATGCTCGGCAACATCAAGTCGATCTTCTTCTCGACGGACGACCTGATCACCTACGCCGCGAACCGCGACATCGTCGGCGGCTGACGCGCGACGCGCCCCGCCCCGCCGCGCGCCGGGCGGACGGGGGCCGGAGCACCCGCTCCGGTGAGCGCGAGGGGCCACCCCGCGGGGAGAGCCGCGCTCGGGCGGGCGGAGCGCCCGCGCCTGGCGAAGCCCTCGGCGCGCATTGGCCTGCCCTGCTCCCGCTCCTCCCTCCGACCTCCGCCGTGAGGGGCATCGGAAAGGGTCGGGTCTTGACTCCCCAACGACTTCTGCGCGGCACGCGGATCGCGTCCCACCCGCCGGAAGGATCGGAGGGGAGCGATGCTCGAGACGTCGTGCAGGAGCCTCGCGGTGTGGGTCGTGGCCGCAGGCGCGCTCGTCGCCGGGGCGGCGCATGGCCAGGAAGGTGGCGCCGCGGCCCTCGTGGGCGCCTACGCGCTCGAGGGCGACCGCGGCGCGGGCGCGGCGCGGCGCTACGCGGGCAGGGCGCGGATCAGCCTGGCGGGCGACGCGCTCGTGGTCGAGCGCCGGCTCGACGGGCAGGCGCCGGCCGTCGCGCGAGGCTCGGCGCGCGCGGGGGCCCAGGGCACCTGGGTCCTGCGGCTCGAGGGCGAGGGGGGCGCGACCACGAGCGGCGTCGCCGGCGCGCTCGGCGGCCTCCTCGGCGAGGGGGCGGTCGCCACGAGCGGGCAAGGCGCGGGCGGAGAGCTCCTGCTCGAGCTGAAGCGGCTCGCGAGCGGGTGCGTCGCGGCGCGGGTGCGCCGCGGCTCGACCGTGCTCGCGCACGAGCGCCTGACGCCGGACGGGGACGGCCCGCTCGCGCTGGCGCTCGAGGCCGAGGCCGCCCGCTTCCTGCCGCACCACCCCGGGCGGCCTGCGGTCGTGCGGGCCGTCGTCACGCCGGCCCCCGCGCGCGTCGACCTCGAGGTCGAGGTGCGCGACGCGGCCGGGCGCGTCGTCTGGCGCGAGCGGCGCCCCGGCGTCGAGGACGCGGGGCTCGGCGTCGAGGTCCGCTGGGACGGCCGCGTCGAGCCGCGCGGGTGGGCCGACGTGCGGCGCGGCCCCTACGCGCTCACGGTCTCGGCGCAGCGGGCGGGCGCCCAGGCCGGGGCGGGCCCGCAGGCCGGCGCCGACCCGGCCGCACGGGTGACCGCGGGCCCGGTCGCGCTCGAGGCCCTGCCGCTGATCGACGCGGTGTGGGTCGTGTCGCGCAACGGGCACGCGGGGGACCTGACCGCGGCCGGGAAGATCGTCGGGCACGACGACCGCCCGCTCGTGACGGCCGTCGTGCGCGCGATCGTGGCCGGCGCCCGCCCGAGCGAGCCGACGCGGACCGAGCGCGCCTACTTCGTGCTCCAGGCGACGCCGCCCGCGTCGCACGCCGAGCTGCCCAGGGTGGGCCGCGTGGCGCTCGCGCCGTGGGACGCCGCGCGCTGGGGCGCCCTCGAGGCGCGCTGGGAGTGGGTCGTCGCGCTCGGGCTCCACGACCCGGCGTACCGCCCGACGCAGAACGCGCGCCGCATGACGCGCAACGGCGAGTTCACGAACGTCGTGTCGAACGGCCCCGAGGAGGGGAAGTGGGTCGGGCTCGACACGCTGGAGTACGCGCACGAGCCGGCGGGGACGGGGCCCGAGCCCCGCGTCGACCCGCGCGCGGGCACGACGCGCTACCGCGTCGACGTCGACTACGCGGCGCCTGCGCTCCGCCTCGGCGAGGCTGCCCCCGGCAGCCTGGGGCGGCGGGACCCGACGCCCACGACCGCCGCGCGCGCGTCGAGCGGCCTCGAGGCGGCCGCGATCGCGCCGCAGCTCGCGGGCGTGAGCCCCGAGGTGCACCGGATCAGCCGCAAGGGCGCCAGCCCCGAACCCTACCTCGCCATGCTCGAGGCCTACCGGCGGGTGCCCTGGGTCTACGGGAGCCTGGGCGTGCAGTCGCAGCACTTCGTCGGCTACGACTGCGCCGACCTGGCCTTCGCGGCGGCTCGCCACGCGGGGCTCACGACCCGCACGCAGTTCACGAACGCGCACAACATGTGCGAGCTCTACGCGCGGAAGCCGGGGATCCCGACCGTGCGCCACGACGCGGACGGTCGGCTCGTCGACGCCCGCCGCGGGACCCCGGTCGAGCTCCTCGAGGGGACGGGCGCCCTCGACGTGCGCCCGGGGGACCTGGTGTTCTTCGACTGGGACGGCGACGGGAAGTGGGACCACACGACGATCCTGTGGTCGCTCCCGAGCGGTCGCTTCGACCTCGGCGCCAGGCTGGCCTGGGCCCACCACGGGCCCGCGGTGACCGACGGGTTCCACGTGGGCCCGCTCGAGGAGCTGGTCGGGACACCCGCGCGCCCCGAGGTGCGGATCGCCGTCCGGCGCTGGAAGTGAACCGGAGCGAGACGGCGCGCGGGATTCCGGGACGTCCCTGCGCACGGCGTGCGCAGGCGCGCTCGAGGGATCGGCGGAAGCGCCATGAAGGCAAGGACCGCGGCCCTGGCGCGCCATGTGCTGTCGGAAGAGGGCGGAACCCCCCATGACGGCACCACGATCCACCCCGAAGCCCCCGAGCCCGCCCCCGCTCCCCACCCTGGCGGGAGGCGGGCCGGGGCAGCGCCCTCCGGCGAAGCCCAGGCCGCTCCCCTTGCCGCCGCCGACCCCGCCGGGCTCGCCCGGGCCTGCCGCGGGCCGGCGCGCGTCGCCTGCCCAGGCCCTGCTCGCGGGCGCGCCGGGCGCCGGGAAGCCCGCGGTCTCGCAGGCTCCGCCCGCCCCGACCGCGATCGCGCGCGTGCGGCCCGCCGCGCCCGCGGGAGGCGGCAGCGACGCGCTCGAGCTCGAGCCGGAGCGCGCCCGCGGCACGGCCTTCCAGAAGCGCCTCGTGGGGCTGCCCCGCGGCGGACGCGGCAAGCGCCGCCCCGGGCCTGCCGCGGGGGCCGCGTCCCGCGGCCCGTCGCCCGTGACGCTCGCCGCGTCGCTCGGGCTGGCCCTGCTCGTCGTGGTGGGGCTCGTGCTCGGCGGCGGCTCGGGTGACGACGGCAGCCGGGAGGCCCGGCCCCGCGGCCAGGCCACGCCCGCCGCCACGGCGACCCCCCTGGCCGCGCCGGCCCTCG